>JBLNEJ010000413.1:0-7872 GCA_050262535.1 Clostridia bacterium | reverse complement strand
TGGTGGTCAAGGCTGTAGCGACGGACGGATTCGGTGCATCGGTCGAAGCGCCTTTCAATGTTACGGTAACACCGAAGGTCAACCACCCGCCCGTCGTGGTGAAGACGATTCCGGATCAAACCATAGCCGTAGGCGAAACGAAAGAATTAGACATTAGCGATGTCATCTCCGATCCGGACAATGACGGGTTAATCTGGTCAGCATCTTCATCTGACACTTCCAAGGCCATCGTCTCTATAGGTGGACCATCGATCAAACTGGTGACAAAAGGACTGACTGAAGGCAATCTGACCGTCACCGTTGGAGCAAAAGACGGCTCGGGAGCATCGGTAGAAACTACGTTCAACCTGGCTGTAACGCCTAAGGTCAATCATCCGCCGGTGGCGACAGATAAAACCACTTCTATTCAAAGTAATGTAACAATAGTAGGAACCTTACCAGTGACGGACTCTGATGGAGATCCACTGACCTTCAAAATCGTTAAAAACGGCTCCAAGGGAACCGCTGTGATTACCAACGAGGAAACAGGTGCGTTTACTTATACAGCTGATCCAAATGCGGTTGGTTATGATACGTTTACGTTCCAGGCAAGCGATGGGCAAGCGGATTCGAATATCGGGGTTTACATCATCAATTTCATCACGAATCACCCGCCCGTTGTGATGAAGACCATTCCGGATCAAACGATTCGCGTGGGGGAAACGAAGAGTATTGCAATTGACGGTTTGTTTAGTGATCCAGATAATGACGCCCTTAGCCTGAGTGTCGGAACCGATCATAATGGAACGATCATCGATTATGACTATACAAATACGCTCTTGACCATTCACGGGTTGACGCCGGGAGTCACGCAAATCGATGTGTCGGTAATAGACAACTCAGGAAATTCGGCTGACACGAGCTTCAATGTACGTGTTATTCAACAATCACCACCACCGCCGACCTATTATCCCGTAACCGGGGTAGAGCTGGATCATACAGAATTGACCCTGACAGCTGGAAAAGAGCCGGTCACATTACTTGCAAATGTGAAACCGGATTATGCCACCAACAAGCAAGTGATCTGGGAAAGCAACGATCCAACAATCGCTGCGGTTGACCAAAACGGTCTGGTCACTCCGCTTACACAAGGCAATGCGATCATTCGTGTCAGAACCGTCGATGGCGACAAGACGGCAGAGTGTCTCGTGAAGGTGCAAGCAGCGGCGACGGACAGCATCAGCGTAGAGCTTGACCAGCACGAACTCAGTCTGGAAGCAGGCGGAGAGGTAAAGCAATTGACAGCAACCGTACTGCCGGAAGATGCTCCGAACAAGGGCGTGATCTGGAAGAGCAGCAATCGGAAGGTGGCGAAGGTAGACAAGAACGGCGTTGTGACGCCTGTATCTGCGGGGCAGGCAACGATTACCGTAACCACGAAAGAAGGTGGCAAAACGGATAGCTGCCTGGTAACGGTTGTACCTGAGGAAATCGTCAAGCTCGAGGTATCGGAGCGCAATCTTCTGCTGAAACCGAAAGAGTCGGTCAAAATAGACATTTATGCTGTCAATAAAAGCGGCAAGAAGAAGAACATCACAACATCCCGACTGACGAAAATTGTCAGCAGCGATTCAAAAATAGCCGAGTTCAAGGGAACGACGGTCAAGGCAGGTAAAAAAGAAGGAAAGGCGACGCTGACGATCACCTACAAGGGACAAAAGCTCGAGGTTCCGGTAGTGGTCTCCAACATCGCTGTTGACCGGCTGATCCCTACTTCGAAAAGCGCTACGCTTGAACCGGGAAAATCGAAGCAGCTCGAGTTGAAGGCGCTCATGTCCGATAAGTCAAAGAAGGACGTGACTGAGCTTGCTACATGGAGCAGCAGCAATCCGGAGATCGTGACGGTAGACGAAAACGGGGAGCTAACCGCCCAAAAAGCAGGAACCGTGAAAATCACCGCAACATACGGAGGAAAAACGGTAACGATCACGGTGACTGTCAAGAAAAAACGATGACAAACGCAAGAGCACTGCATGCTGCAGTGCTCTTCACCGTTTCATTAGTCGTTTTCATGTGGATTCGCGGCTAGAACCGGGATGGCAAACCATAATAAGGATGATAGGAGCTGGGGACAAAGCCTAATCTTTCTGCCAATCGCGAAGAACCGATGTTTTCCCGGCGGCATGCCCATAGCGGTTCATAGCCATGAGCGAGACAATACTGGATCAATGCAGCTGCAGGGTAGATCGCGTATCCCTTTTTTCGGAACGCCTCAGTCGTTTCAATGCCAAGCTCCAATTGATCAGCAACAAGATATGCTGCGAAAGCAGTGCTCACGATTTGCTCTTCATAGATCAAAGAAAAGCCGACGCCGTGGGCAAGAAAATCTTCGGCGTGATTCCAGAACTGTTGCGGGACGACAGAACCCTGGATACGATGATAAAGCTCGAAATCGATTTGTACCAGGGAAAATCCGTCTGGTAGTGCCGGAATATTCAAATGTGATCGGGGCTGAAAGTGATAATTGATTCGGACTGTTTGCAAAAAGGGGGAATCATTTGCATCACCTGCTTGTCCTAACGCGGTACCTAATAAAGATGCGAGAATATGCTCCCATTCGTTTGGGAACGTCAGCATCCATTTGGCAGGATACTCCTCAAAGGAGCTGTTCTTCAAAAAACGTACAAGCTTGTCGTTAAATACGTCGTTCCCATGGTTCCCGCATAAAAGAGCCATCCCGTATTTATGGATGATGAAGCAAACGGTTAGGCTTCGTTGATCATCGACAAAAACGTGTCCGTCTGCTTTCTTTTCGATGACGGCCCGGGCAAACAGCGTATTGAATGGAACGGTATGGAGCAATGGGGTGACTTTTTCATAGTGCTCCGGGGGCAGCTTAATCATGCGTGTGCATTCTCCTTTTCAAAACTCCCTTTTATACGGTGATTATAAATAGCGGTACAATCAGGTACAATTGTGATAATTTGGCTCTGTACGGGTACAGAAGCGTCAAATGCATGAGGGGAGCGGCGAATGGGTGAAAAGAAAATTCGAGCAAATTATCGGCTTTATTGAGGAGCTGCTTGCAAGCAACCAACTGAGGCCAGGTGATCGGCTGCCATCAATCCGGGCGATGGCTGAGAAATTTGGCTGCAACAAAACAACGGTAATCCGTGCCTACAAGGAGCTTGAATTCAACCATAAGCTCTATGCGATTCCGAAAGGGGGGTATTATCTTATTGAAAACAAGCCCCCTTCGCATGTTGCGAATGCAGCCATTGATTTTACCGAGGTGATGCCCGACCCGACGCTCCTTCCATACAAGGAGTTCAATCACTGCATCAACCGGGCTGTTGATTTGTATAAAGAGGAATTATTTGCGTACAGCGATACGCAAGGCTTGTTATCGTTGCGAACAGCATTGGTCGATCATTTTGCCGATCATCAAGTATTTGCATCCGAAGACGAAATGTTTATTACGTCCGGAGCTCAACAAGCAATAAGCATTTTGGTGAAAATGACGTTTCCGAACGGGAAGCGGAATATTTTGGTGGAACAGCCGACCTACAGTCTGATTCAGAAGCTTGTCGGACTGGATGGAGGGCACGTGCTAGGAATCAGGCGCGACTTCAACGGAATTGATTTTTTGGAGCTTGAGAGAATGTTCAGGGAGGAAGACGTCAAGTATTTTTATACGATTCCAAGACTGCATAATCCGCTTGGGACGAGTTTAACGGAAAAAGACAAAATACGGCTCGTCGCGTTAGCGGAAAAATACGACGTATACATTGTGGAAGATGACTATTTGGCCGACCTTGATTGCAATCGTGCTGCATTGCCTGCCTATTATTATGATGTTGCAGGTAAGGTGATCTATGTAAAAAGCTTTTCAAAGGCATTTATGCCAGGGATTCGATTAGGTGCAGTGGTAATGAGCAGAATATTAAAACAAGAGTTTATCGCACAGAAAAGATGCGCTGATTTACACACAAACGTTTTGGCTCAAGGGGCGTTGGAGATTTTTCTGACGAGCGGCATGTATAAAAAACATGGAATGAAGGTACGGGACGCATATCGGAAGAAAATGGCTTGCATGGGCGAATGTATAGCGAGTGCCGGTGTGAATCGATTGGACATCGAGTTTTTCATTCCGGAAAGCGGTTTTTTTGTATGGATCAGACTGGGGGAAAAAATCGATCATCGGAAGCTCGCAAGGCGGCTGAGCGAGAGAAACGTTCAGATAAAGCCGAACGGCAACAGCTTTGGAATCTGTATCGCAAAGCTTTCCGAAGGCGAGATCCGAACAGGGGTCAGGGTGTTGTGCGAGGAAGTATCGAGATTGGCAGGCAGGGAGTGATGTTTTCGCGCGATAACGGAACACCACTCCGACTGCTTTCGACTTACTCTACCCGTGGCTTGGAAGGATAACAATCGGGTGCTTTCACATCCGATACTTCAGACAGCTTGATCAAGTAGTAGCATTCTTCCCGAGACATATGATCAGCCATGAGCGGGGACAACACGCCCAACAATTCATCGTTCATGCGCAGCTCGAGCAGCTCCTGTAAAAATACCTGGAACAACTGAATTTCCAGTTCAGCCTGGTGATTGAAGCGGTTGAGCGCGGGGAAGCTTTGCAAATGGGTACGCAGGTAGCCGGCCAATTCAATTGCTTTTTGATAAAAGTGTTCAAACTGGTTCGTGAAGTGCCTGCTTTTTTGCTGGTAGTCATGCTCCACCATATCGAGGTTCGAAGTGATGGAAGCCGCATGCCCCGCAGCGTCAGACAGCCACAACAGATGATAATGAATGGGGTGGAAAGTGGGCGTCTCATTCGTGGTGAGGTAATCGTGCAGGATGCGTTGATATTCTTCCAATTCATTCACCATGTGGTTGATAAAAGTGGGAGGAAGGCCAAGCCAGCAATCGAGACTTGGTTATACCGTAATCACATTCTCAATCAAGACATCCGGATTGCCTGCATAATAATTCGGAACGTCACTTTGCAGTTCGGGAAGGGTCGGATGTACGAAAAAGGAGTCCAACGCTTCCTGGGATTCGAAAAAGATACTGAATGAATACTGATAGAGCGGGGTGGAACCATCTGCAGAGGCGATGTATTTCTTGACCTCGCACGACTTTGCGCCCATGTTCACAATCGCTTTTTTTACCATGGGGACGTGCTTGGACAAATAATAGTCGGCATCAAAAGAAACGCCGTGCTTGTAATAAAACGTTAACGCGATCATATGCAGACACACCTTTCAAATGTTTTCGGAGAGTAGCGTTTCAACAATTTGCGCGACAAAAGATTCATCCAATGGGGCATGCCGATTCAACAGCCGATACCAGATGGGGCCATAGCAAAGATCAGCAGCAAAATCAAAATCGTGTGGAGCTTTTAGTTCTCCGCGTTCGACACCTTTCCGCAAAATGCTTATGAGCGCTTCCCGACGAGAAGAGATGAATTCTTCATGGAACAGGCGGGAGAAATCTTCATCAAACTGCGATTCAACTATTAACGCGGTGATCATCCTGCCGGTTGGCCCGTTAAGCAGATTGCAGGTATTTTGGACGTATTCCAGCAAATCGTCCCGAACAGAGCCGCGATTCGGAACAGGTATTTCCAATTCGCATTGGGACTTCATCGCCTCCAAAACGATCGCTGCCTTTGTCGGCCACCACCGATACAAGGTTTGTTTCCCGGCTCCAGCCGCTTTTGCGATGGATTCCATGGTCAGTTTTTTGTACCCGTGCTGTTCGAACAAACGAATTGTTGCAGCCAAAATCGTGTTTGTCACTTCCTGGCTACGGGGACGGCCCGGGGATGATTTTTTGGAAGCAACAGGTTCCTGTTTCATGTGTCAACTCCTTGCGTATTCATTTTCAATACGGTACGTATCGTATTATAAAATAAACAGGAAAATTTATCAAGATGGGAAAAATCTTTGCCATTCTTGTCCGCTCGAAAGAAATACCCCCCACTTTCGTATACTGTTATTTACTTCCTCCGAGTAATACCCTTCGCAAGAGGCACGTGCTATCGTATGCAATGAATGCAGCAAACCGAGTTCCCTTGCTGTGGTCACAACGGAAACTCGGTCCGCATCATGAAGACAGATAGGAGAAGATAGCATGCAGAGGATCAGCGTCATGATTGTTGAAGACGATCCTTTTTGGCAACTGCGTCTTTCGGAAGACTTATCGCTGGAACATGATATCGAGGTCATTGGGGTTTCATCATACAGGGAAGACGCGCTTTCTTTCCTGAGAAATAACATCGTGAATGTTATTCTCATGGACATTAACTTGACGGAAAATCGGCTCGATGGTCTGGATACAGCACGCGATATCTTTCGCTTGCATCCTACATCCCCCCGCCCTAGCATCATTATGCTCACCTCCTTGGATGACGACGAGGTGATCGTGCGGTCTTTCGAAAGCGGTGCGATCAATTATTTGTCCAAATCCAGTTATCGGGACATCGTAACGGCCATACGCAATGCGTATCACGGGAAAAACACCATTCATTCGGACGCTGCTGCAGCGATCGTGAAAGAAATGCAAATCGGAGTGTTAACCCCTTCGGAAAAAGAAGTGTACAGGCTAAAGAAGAAGGGATTTACGAAAACGCAGATTTCGGAACAGCTTCACAAATCGGTCAATACAATCAGGACACAATTGAAAAGTATCAAAAAAAAGCTGCTGGATCATGAATAAGTCGCAACAATGAAGGGGGGATCTACGATTTATTATGTTTTTGTTTGGCTGCTGTCGTGGGGAACCGGCGTTGTATCCATTTGGAACAAGAAGGACGACTATGCACGCTGGAACGGACTGCTTTGCTTTACGGGAGGAACCTACAGTCTTTCCTTTGCCATTCAAAATCTGATTCTTCCGGAGTTCCTTCAACTTGGGCTGACCCATCCGTACGTTCGTCAGGTTCTGAACACCGCAAGTGTCGCTTGCCTGCTTTTTTACTGGTATATGATTGCGTACTCCTTCCTGATGAATACGTTGTATTTTTCCAATCTGCTAGGCGCTTCCCTGAAAAAACGATTATCCATTCTTTTGCTCATTCCCCCGATTCTGCTCTATGTCGGTTCAGGCCAGTATGATTTCGTTCTCCCGGTCGTCATTGAGCCGGATAACGTGAAATGGATGTCCGCAATCTACATCACCGCGGGATGTATTCTGCTCTTTGCGGGGTACAGGTTGGATGGCAGACGGAAAAATCCCCGCAACTTGTTCTACGTGCTGATTTATACCGCAACAATTGTGGCCTTGTATGTTGATCTGTCTACCATTCATGAGGTCATGCTGCGTGAAGGGCACATCCAGGTAGATGCCAGCGGTTCATGGGAGCTGCATTATTTTGGCTTTTCGTCGCTGGTTCTCATCAATGTGGTGTTTGGCATTTTCATGGGCGTATGGGGAATCAAGCTTCGTCTCGAAAAGCAAAAGTACGATTCCTCCATGAAAACATTGTCAGCCGGTGCAGCCATTCTTAACCATACGATCAAGAATGAGGTTCAAAAATTGCAGTACTTGCAGGAACGTGCGAAGCATTCTCTGGAATCCGGCAATAAATCGCAAGTAAGATTGCTGCTGGATGAGATTCATTCCATTTCCGAGCATCTGGATGGAATGGTCAAGCGCGTTAAGGAAAAAGCCGAGGAAATCTCTTTGGTAGAAACCACCCAGCCTTTGGGAGAAATGTTGAATTCAGTTCTCGGCAGGCTGAATGCGGCAGACAATCAAAAGGTTCAGATTGTCAAAAGCTTCGAGGCGGACGGCCTGCTTTTTTGCGATGCCCTGCATGTTCGCGAAGTGATCCATAACCTGTGCCTGAATGCAGTGGAAGAATTGCCTGATGGAAAGGGAGTGTTGGAA
>JBLNEJ010000412.1:0-3653 GCA_050262535.1 Clostridia bacterium | reverse complement strand
AAAATCGGTTATTCGAAAGTGCTGTTTCTCGGACTGATCGGTGGGGGAATCGGCAATCTGCTGCAGTTCTTCGTCAACAATCTGTTCATCTTTGGCCTGCTCCGCTTTGGTTACGGGCTGTTTTTTGCCGCCGTATATCCTTCGATCAATGCGATGATCGTGAAAGTAACCGAGCCCGAGTTTCGCGGCAGGGCGTTTGGCTTGAATCAGTCAACGACTCAGCTTGCCACAATGCTCGGGCCGGTATTGGGAGGGTTTTTGGGAGGATGGATTCCGATTCAGTACGTGTTTATCCTTAACGGAATCGGCTTGATCGCCACCGCACTCCTGATCAAAGCAAAGCGAATGGAGGAAATGCCGCTCCCCTCTCCCTCACTAAAAGCATAATTATGATGACACCGCTGGAGATACCTCTGCCTTGCTCGCTCTGCCGATCCGCATGACCATCAAGGCGGCGAGCAGGCAGAAGAACCCGGCGATCAGGAATGTAAACAGGTAGCTGTTCAACAGGGTGAAAAGAACGCCGCCGCCATAGGCTGCCGTGGCTGCTCCTAACTGATGGGCGGTCATGATCCAGCCAAACAAGATCCCCGCTTTTTCCTTGCCAAACATATCTGTTGTCAACCGAACGGTCGGTGGTACGGTCGCAACCCAATCCAAGCCGTAGAACACGATAAAAACCCATAAGCTGAACGACGATGAGGAAAGTGCCGTCGGTAACAGCAACAGCGACAGACCACGCAATGCGTAGTACCAGAACAACAGCCAGCGATTGTTGAAACGGTCGGACAACCATCCCGAGAAGGTCGTTCCGATGATATCGAACATACCGATCAAGGCAAGCATTCCGGCAGCCGTTACCTCTGGTATGCCATGGGACATACAGGCCGGAATAAAGTGTGTACCGATCAAGCCGTTGGTGGAAAGCCCGCAAATGAAAAAGCTTCCCGCCAATAACCAGAAATCGAACGAGCGAATCCCCTCACGTAATCCATTGAACGCGTTTACGAATGGATTGCCTTTCCCCGACCCCGCTTCCTCTTCCAATGAAACGTCCCCAAATGCCCGGATCCCTATATCGCTTGGGCGGTTTCTCATAAACAGTGCTGCCACCGGAACCATGATCAAAGCGGCAATCGATGTCGTCCACGCCGCACTCCGCCAGCCTTCCGTTACGACCAGCTGTGCCAGCAACGGTAAAAACAGCAATTGACCGGTCGCTCCGCTTGCCGTCAAAATGCCCATGACGAGCCCACGATGCTTCACGAACCAACGGTTGGCAATCATCGCTCCAAGAACGGAGGCGGTGCTGCCTGTCGCTAGTCCAACGACTACTCCCCACAAAAGCGTCAGCTGCCAGGAGGCGTGCATCCAGGTTGTCAATGCTGTCCCGAACGATAGCAACAACAGGGCCAGCACGGTGACCCTGCGAATCCCGAACCGATCCATCAATGCTGCCGTAAACGGACCGCTCAGTCCGTATAGCAACAGGTTGATCGCCAGCGCAAGCGAAATCGTCGAGCGACTCCAGCCGAATTCCTCCTCAAGCGGCACCATCAATACACCCGGGGTCGAGCGGATTCCTGCGCCGATCAGGAGAATAAAAAACGTTACGCCTGCGACGATCCATGCATAGTGGAACCGCCCTGCTGTATTTTGCATCATAAGCGTACTTCCTCTCTGTTGAAGCTAACGTTGGAATATTCAGCCGTTATCTTGGCCATACGATCATGATAAAGAAGAGAAGGAAAAATGTAAAAACGATAATTTCCATGAAACACATCAATTATTTTAAACTTGGTTTCTCCCCTCGCAAACAGCCGCTTTGTCCAAAAAACAGAACAAGGGCGTTTGCGGGCTTCTGACGGTGCGAGAGCAACACCTACATTTTCACAATGGCTGAAAAGGCGCTGTTTTGCGTAAAAAACGGCGATATCCAACTTTGTGTCAAATCGTGATAGTTGATATACTTAAGAAACGTAAAAGAGTACTATTTCAAAATGAAAGGGAAGATCGTCTCCTTGGACAGTATACCGATAGTGCTTAACCTCTTGCTTATCGCTTTTCTTGTTTTACTGAATGGTTTTTTCGTCGCATCTGAATTCGCGTTGGTAAAAGTACGACAAACCCGATTGGCTCAGCTAGTCAACGAAGGCAACACCCGTGCCGTCTATGCGCAAGAAGTAACACAAAAGCTCGACGCTTACTTGTCCGCTTGTCAGGTAGGGATTACGCTCGCCTCGCTTGGCTTGGGTTGGGTCGGGGAACCGGCCATTGCCCATATGATCGTGGAACCGTTGCTGCATAATTTCCAACTGCCGGACTACGTGATCTCTGCGCTGTCGTTCGGGATCGCATTTGCGATCATTACCTTTTTGCACATCGTACTGGGGGAACTGGCACCGAAATCGTTTGCGATTCAAAAAGCGGAGCAAACATCCCTGTGGCTCGCCTTTCCGCTCAAGATGTTCTATAAGCTGACATATCCGGCCATTTGGTTGCTGAATGGCGCCGCGAACGGCTTGTTGAAATTGATGGGACTGGGAAGTGTTTCAGAACACGAGGCAGCGCATACGGAAGAGGAAATTCGATTGCTTGTTGATCAGAGCATGCAAAGCGGCCACATCGACAAGGAAGAAAAAACGCTTGTGGACAATGTGTTCGACTTCTCTGAAACAATCGCAAGGGAAGTCATGATTCCACGTATCGATATGATTTGTCTGTATACCGCGAATACATTCCAGGAAAACCTGGCTACAATACAGGCTTGCCGTCACTCCCGCTTCCCTGTTGCGGAAGATGACAAAGACAATATCATCGGTTTTGTTCATGCATCAGACTTTTACCTGCGTGCTTTAAGCAAACAGGAGGTCACGATCGATACGATCCTCCGTCCTGTTCTGACTGTTCCGGAATCGATGGAAATCAGCCAGGTGCTGCGCAAAATGCAGAAGCAACGCTCGCAAATCGCCATCGTTCTCGATGAATACGGTGGAACCGCAGGCATGGTAACGATGGAAGATATTTTGGAAGAAATCGTTGGCGACATTCGCGACGAATTCGATATGAATGTGCGCGCTGATCTGGAAAAAACCGAAACCGGTATGTCCGTTTCCGGCAAAATGCTGGTTGATGACCTGAATGATCATCTACCGATCGAGCTCAATTCCGAGGAAGTCGACACGATTGGCGGTTGGGTTTACAGCCAGTTGAACGAAGGCATTGCGGTCGGCAAGTCCGTAACGTACGAAAACCATCTGTTTACGATTACCGAGATGGATGCGCATCGGATTACCCGAATTTCGATAACCCAGCTTGCACCGGAACATTCTGATCAAAATGAAAAAGAGCAACAGCTCGTGTAATAGGCAACATCGAATAACCTCCACCGATTCAGTGGAGGTTTTGCTTTGTGCGAGATCAGCACGGAATGGAATCAGCTTCCGCCTGTTTTTCTACGCTGGTTGTTCGGCTTCTTCGTCTGCTGACTCTTCATCACCTGGTTCCCGGATTTCCGGTCGCCAAATGATTTTTGGTTGGCTTGGTCTTGCTTCTTTTGGGCCAGCTTGCGCTTCATCGCTTCCTGCAAGCTGATTTTGCCTGTCTGGCTGGCTACCTCTTTGTTTTCATTCTGTTCACTCATACATTCTTAC
>JBLNEJ010000411.1:0-7194 GCA_050262535.1 Clostridia bacterium | reverse complement strand
CGATCAGGTCAATTTTTCCCTGAAGGCGGGAGAGATTCCCGCGATCGTGGGGGAAAACGGCGCGGGCAAAACGACGCTGATGCGCATGCTTTACGGCATGGAGCAGCCGACGGCCGGAGAGATCCGGATTCGGGGGAAGGCGTGCAGATTTCAGAGCCCGGCGCAAGCAATCGCAAGCGGCATCGGAATGGTGCATCAGCACTTCATGCTGTTTCCGTCACGGACCGTAGCGGAGAACATCGTCATTGGCAATGAACCGGCAAAAGGCATGCTGTTTGACCGCAAACGCGCGGAGGAAGCGGTGAGGGAGCTGTCCGCCCGCTATCGGATGGCGGTAGATCCGCAGCAAAAAGTGGGCAACTGTCCGGTTGGAACCCAGCAGCGGGTCGAAATTCTCAAGGTTCTGTACAACGGTGCCGAAATCATCATCCTGGACGAACCGACAGCCGTCCTGACGCCGCTGGAGGTAGGCGAACTGTTGGTCACACTGAAAAGCCTGGCGGCACAAGGCAAAAGCATCATTCTGATCACGCACAAGCTACATGAGGTGATGGAGGTCGCTGACCGGATCACCGTGCTGCGAAATGGCAAGGTGACGGGTGAACTGACCAAAGGGGAAACGACGGTAGAGGAGATATCGCGTCTGATGGTGGGACGTGAGCTCGTCGGCATCTCCCGTCAAAAACGTGAAACAGGCGATGCGATTTTGCAGGTGGACGGCTTGTTTGTACGCGGCGGGACAGGCAAACCGCTGCTCGATCAGCTCTCCTTTCAGGTGCGTGCAGGAGAAATCGTCGGCATCGCCGGCGTTTCCGGCAATGGTCAGTCCGAACTGATCCAGGCGCTGTCCGGCCTGCTTTCGGTCGATAGCGGAACCATTACGCTGCAAGGGAAAAATGTGACCAACCGGACAGCACAAGCCATTCGTGAAGCAGGATTGGCTCACATTCCCGAAGACCGTTACCTGTGGGGAGCAGCCAAAGAGGCGAGCGTCAAGGACAATGCGATCATGGGCCATTATCGCCAGGCCGGGCATCAGAAGCTGGGCTTCCTCCATCACAAGCGTCTGGATGCGCTGGTCTGCGACTGGGTCAAACGGTTCGGGGTGAAAACAGAGTCGATCCACGAGAAGGCGCAAAATCTGTCCGGAGGCAATCTGCAAAAGGTGATCGTGGCGCGGGAGATTGGTCACGAGACGCCATTTTTGATCGCGGCGGAGCCGACCCGGGGCGTCGATATCGGCGCGATGGAGTTCATCCATCAGCAGATCATGCAGAAGCGGGATCGGGGCGAAGCGGTGCTGCTCGTTTCGTCTGAACTGTCGGAGATCATGACCTTGTCCGATCGGATTCTCGTCATGTATGAAGGGAAAATCGTCGGAGAGCTTGCAGCCAATACGGCGACGGAAGAAGAAATCAGCTTATTGATGGCAGGGGGCGGACAATCATGAACAGATCAGCATCGTTCATCACTTCCTTGCTACATCCGCTTGTTGCCGTGCTGATCGGCTTTTTGGCCGGAGCTGTGGCGATTGCGGCAAGCGGTGCTCCTGTGCTGGAGACGTACGGGGAGATGTGGAAAGGGGCGTTTGGCAACTTTTACTTCTTTACCAGCACGCTGGCACGCGCAACCCCGATTATTTTGATTGGGCTGGGCATTTCGCTGGCGTTTCGCGCCGGGTTTTTCAACCTGGGAGCCGAGGGGCAGATGGTGCTCGGGGCGGTTGCAGCCGCGCTGACGGCGCTTTACTTGCCGGGGCCGGGGATCGTCAAGCTGCTTGGCGCAATCATCGCCGGAGTCATTGCCGGTGGTCTGTGGTCCACGCTTGCTGCATGGCTGGAAGCAAAGTTTAAAGTAGACCTCTTAATCAGTACGCTCTTATTGAACTATATTGCCACGTTGTTTGCCGGGTACCTTGTTACCGAGCCGTTCAAGGACAACACGGGCTCGGCAGCCATGGCGCAAAGCATGATGATCGACAAAAGCGCCTGGCTGCCCAAGCTGTTTGCGGGGATGACGGTGCATGTCGGCTTCATCATCGCTCTCGCGGCGGTTGTGCTGCTGTATGTCGTGTTTCGCCGATCTGTGTTTGGCTATGAAGTGAACATGCTGGGGCAGAATCCGTTTTTCGCTGCGTACGGCGGGGTGAACCGGGGGCGGGTGATGCTGCTGTCCATGTTTACGAGCGGTGCGTTGACCGGGTTGGCCGGAACTGTCGAGGTGCTGGGCATGCAGTATCGGTACATTGATGGTGCTCTCACGGTTCCGGGCTATGCCTGGACAGGGCTGATGGCTGCGCTGCTCGCCAACTCCCATCCGATCGGAACGGCGGTTGCCGCAATTTTGCTGGCCGCGCTGCAAACCGGGGCGATGGGGATGGAGCGCAATACTGAGGTGCCGCTGGAGGTTTCCGGTGTCATTCAGGCTGTTTTGATTTTATTCATTTCCGCCAAGTTCACATACACGTTCTTCAAGCGGAGGAAGGAGAGGAAAACCGATGGAGCAGCTTCTTGACCTTTCGCTTCTCAACTCGACTATCCGGATGGTGACCCCGATCCTTCTGGCAGCACTTGGTGGTTCGCTTTGCGCCCGAGTCGGGCTGTTCAATGTCGGTTTGGAGGGCTTTATCCTGGTTGGCGCGTTCTCAGCCGTGCTGGGCAATCATCTGACCGGAAGCGTTGCCCTGGCTGTCCTGTTTGCCGCGCTCAGTGTGCTCATATTCTCCTTGCTTTTCGCCTATTTGTCGATCGACCTGAAAGCAAATGTGATTGTCGTCGGGATTGCCAGCAACTTTCTTGCTACCGGATTGACAACGTACCTGCTGCGGGTTTTGTTCGATGTAAAAGGGGCGTTTTATGACAAGGACATGCACGGTCTGCCACAGCTCGATGCAGGCTGGTTGAAGGAGATTCCGGTGCTTGGCGATCTGTTTTCGGGGCATTCGCCGCTCGTTTATTTGGCCTTTGTGCTTGTGATCGCAATGCATTTCTTTTATTACAAAACCGTTCCGGGCTTCCGTCTGCTCGCGGTTGGCGAAAATATCGTCGCTGCCCAAAGCCTCGGACTCAAAGCGCGGCGCATCCAATACAGCGCGATTCTCGTTTGCGGGGTGCTGTGCGGCTTGGCCGGGGCACAGCTTTCGCTGGGACAGGTGACGATGTTCTCGGAGGGCATGACCGCCGGGCGCGGCTTTATTGCGCTTGTGGCGATGATGCTGGGGCAGTCCACTCCTTTTGGCATCATGGGTGCCAGCCTATTGTTCGGCTTCATGGATGCGTTCTCCATCCGTCTGCAAGGGCTCTCCCTGCCGACGCACTTTACGCTGATGCTGCCTTACGTGATGACGATCGTTGCGATGTTTTTCTTCAAGGACAAAAACTTGCTCAAAGGAAAAGCAGGCGCAGGCGGAAGCTCGCGCTAGGGTTTGATTGAACAAAGAAGGACCGACAGTCTCACAAACAGAGACTGTTCGGTCCTTTTCTGACTCCGAATTACTGCTGCCCCTTTTTCACCCACTCAGCGACTGTCACAGTCCGCTTCGCCTGATGCTTCACCGCTTGCTCCACGTCTTCTTTCAATTGACCATTCTGGTCAACGGTGACGCTGGTGCCGTACGGGTTGCCGCCTGCAGCGAAGGTGACAGGGTCTGTGTAGCCAGGCGCTGCCACGATAGCGCCCCAATGGTACATCGTCGTGTACAGGGAGAGAATCGTTGCTTCCTGCCCGCCATGGGAGTTCTGGGCGGATGACATCGCACTGACCACTTTGTTGGCCAGCTTGCCATGGAACCACAAGCCGCCCGTTGTATCAAGGAATTGCTTCATTTGTCCAGGCATGTTGCCAAAGCGGGTAGGCACGCTGAAAATGATCGCATCTGCCCATTCCAGGTCGCCCAGTGTTACAGTTGGCACATCCTTGGTTGCTTCCACATGTGCCTTCCATGCTGGGTTGGAGGCGATTGCTGCTTCCGGGGCCAATTCCGGTACCTTCAGCACCTTTACTTCTGCTCCTGCGGCTTTTGCCCCTTCCTCCGCCCATTTTGCCAGCGTATAGTTAGTGCCAGTTGAGCTGTAATAAATAACTGCCAGTTTCACATTCGACATGACTCATCTCTCCTTGAGTGGTTTTATATATTTACCTTGAAGGGGTAAATCAGAATGGGCTTATCGACGTTTGGGATAAAGCGGGTAATCCGGAGCAGTCGGCACCTCAATCAAGGCAATGCGGACCGAATCACCTGCTTGCGGAGCGATCGTCAGCACTTCGTCCTGTTCAACGTCCACAACGACAAAATCTTTATGCGAGAAGCTTGTGATGCCTGTGGACTGCTCGTGAAGCGAGCCGTCTCCCCGGAAGGCAAGCAGTGCCAATGAACGTCCAGCTGACGCTGTATGTGTGTATTGTGAGCCAGATTGTATCGTAATATCCCACATCTTGGCATCGGCGACCAACTGGATCGGGGAGCCTTCTCCCAAAATGGTTTTGACATGAACACCATCCTGCTCAGCAGTCGGGAATACCTCATGGTCATACTGGTTATAGGCTGGCGGGCGCTTCAGAGCTTCGCGTATATACGGTTCGAGCCAGATTTGAAACAGCTCGGCATTCGGACCGACCAGCCGTTCATTATGGGAGACACCAGAGCCAGCCTGAATCACCTGTGCTCCACCTGGACCAACCGTACTGTTACTGCCGAGAGAGTCACCGTGAATCGCCTTGCCTTGAATCACGTAGGTCATGATTTCAAACGCCTGATGCGGATGGGAGCCGATGTAGCCTTCCTGTGGTGCTTGGGCCCAGGCCCAGTAGAAAAGCGGGCCAATCCGGGTAACGGCAGAGCCTTCTCCCGGAAAGCCGATCGGTTTTTGCTCCGTAATCGTCCCCCCATCAAAGGAACCGCTGGCTTGCTCGGTTGGAGAATATACACGAATGTTCATGTCGAAATGCCTCCATTTGTCGAATTGTATTGAATTACAATATTCTTAATCTGAGATATTTATTCAAAAAAATTTAGCGCAAACTTGATTGGGCGTGGATGCCCAGCTTTTTCAGCAGTCGAATCGCTGTTTCTTTTTCGTCAGGGTCAAGTCCTTCCATCGCTTTGCGGATGGCCTCGGTATGCTGTGGAAAGATTCGATCCATCAGGCGTGTTCCTTCCTCCGTAATGGTCGCATAGGTGATCCGCCTGTCTTCAGGGCAAGACTTTCTCTCCAGATATCCTTTTTTCTCCAGCTTGTCGACCACATAGGTGATGCTGCCACTTGCAAGCAAAATTTTTTCCCCGATCTGCTGAAGCGGGTGTTGCCCTTTATGATAAAGCAGTTCGAGCACGCCGAATTCGGTCGGATTCAAACCGGAGAGGCGAATATCCTGTTCGGAATGAGCAGCAACGGCCTTATAGGCTCGGGACAGGACAATGAATAAGGAAAGTGATGCATCTTTTTCCATATTTCGCACCTCAATTAATATCTTGAATTCAAGATGATTATAAGCTGGCTTGCACGGTACTGTCAACAGGGAACGCGCGCGCGATGACGAACAAAGTAAGGAGGATGCAGAAGCTATCGTAACGGGGGGATTTAGATGGAATTGGTTATGGAACTGGCAAAATTGTTGTCGCCGCAGCAGGTAACGGCCAATGAGACGATGCGTGAGCAGCACGGTCGTGATGAATCGTATCACGAGATGAAGCTGCCGGATGTTGTCGTATTCCCGGAATCGGCGGAGGATGTGCAAAAGGTGCTTGCCTTTGCCCAGGAGCATCGCGTTCCGGTTGTTCCATTCGGGCTGGGGTCCAGTCTGGAAGGACATGTGATTCCGGAGCGGGGAGGCATTTCGCTGGATTTTCAACGGATGAATCGAGTCCTGGAAATTCGCCCGGCCGATTTTCTCGTCAGGGTAGAACCCGGTGTGACGAGGTCGCAGCTGAATCGGGAGCTGAAGCAGCACGGGCTGTTTTTTTCCGTTGATCCGGGAGCGGATGCAACGCTGGGAGGGATGGCTGCCACGAATGCAAGCGGTACAACGGCGGTTCGCTACGGTGTGATGCGTGACCAGGTGCGGGATATGAAGGTCGTTTTGCCAGGTGGGAAGCTGATTCAAACCGGCGGACTGGCGGCGAAATCCTCGTCCGGGTACCATTTGAGCGGTATGTTTGTCGGATCGGAAGGGACGCTGGGAGCGATCGTCGAGCTGACGCTGCGCGTTTACGGCATTCCCGAGCATGTGATGGCAGCGCGCGCTACATTTGCCAGCGTGCAGGATGCGGTGGATACGGCCTATGATATTTTGGCTGCGAATGTGCCGATTGCCCGCGTTGAGCTAGTGGATGCGCCGTCGATCGAACGGATGAACCTGCACAGCGGAACCACCTATGAAGAAGCGCCGACGCTGTTTCTCGAGTTCCACGGCAATGAAGCGGGACTTGCGACAGACATCGCGTTTGTTCAGGAAATGGCGGAGGGGCACGATTGTCGGAGCTTTCAATTCGAGACGGATTCCAAGGCGCGTGCTCAGCTGTGGGAGGCACGTCATCAGTTGGCCTACGCCTTCAAGCACGCTTCACCTGGCAAGCATATGATGATAACCGATGTGTGCGTCCCGCTTTCCGGCTTGACGGAGGCGGTTCTCCATGCGCGCAGCCAGATGGATCGGCTCGGGCTGTTCGGCGGTGTGCTGGGGCATATCGGCGATGGGAACTTCCATACGATCGTCATGGTCGACATCAAGCAGGCCGAAGAGATGGCTCGTGCCGAGACGTTTAACCAGCTGATTGTGGAGCATGCGCTGGCACGCGGCGGCACCTGCACCGGTGAGCATGGGGTCGGCAAGGGAAAGGTGAAGTACCAGCAGCAGGAGCATGGTGCTGCCTATGAAGTGATGCGCCAGATCAAGCAGCTGCTTGACCCGCATGGCATCATGAACCCGGGGACGATTTTTCCGGTTGAATAGGGGATTATGTTCCAAGAAAATAATGTTTTAGGCTAGAAAATAAAGTATTTGACTGAAAAAAAGTTGTAGACTCGCAGGGTCGTTGTTAACCGGCAGATTAGTTGAATGACTTCGCTAATAACTTAAGTCATGGCGAATTTACAAAGTTCGCAAAAAAGACGTTAGGTGAATTCAGGAAGAGCCAATAGATTTCAAAGGACTGATTAAATAAATGAAGTCAATTCCAACTTTTAAATATCATCC
>JBLNEJ010000410.1:0-9697 GCA_050262535.1 Clostridia bacterium | reverse complement strand
GGTGAAAGATTTTGGCGAAGTATTTGAAAAATACATCAATAACTAACTTTTCCAAGCTTGCCGCTGAAGATTGAAAAAAGCCTTTGCTTACGGAATTATCGTGAGCAAAGGCTTTTCGCATCATCCAAGTACCGGAATTGGCAAGGTGCATCCCATCGGTAAAACGGTGTGCGTCTTTTGGGGAGGACATGGCAGGGGCAATGACAGAAATTGCACCTTTAATCAACCGCTGTCCAGCGGTATAATGAGAGACGTTGAAACGGATTTGGAAAAGCAAATAATATCGTTCCTGAAATATTTTTAACTAGTGAGAATATTTAAAATTTTTATTGTATCTAACAAATTGTGCTATAATACCAACCAAGTTGAGTTTAGCATAGCAAAGCAGAGGAGAGAGTTTAGATGAGAAAAGCAAGCAAAGCACTAGGAGTATTTTTGTCTGTATCGATGATGTTGACGTTGGCCGCATGCGGAGGCGCAAAGCCCGCTGAACAGGCGAAGCCGTCGGAACAGACCGCCGCAACTGACAACAAGGCAGCTAAAAGCTTCAGCATCGGATTGACCCAATTTGTTGAGCATCCTGCACTGGATGCGATCCAGAAGGGCATTGTCGATGGACTGAGCCAAGCCGGTTATCAGGAAGGAAAAAATCTCCAGATCGACTTGCAAAATGCACATGCCGATATGAACAATACGGTGTCCATCGCGCAAAAGTATGCAGGTGACAAAAAGGACATGGTCATCGCAATCGCCACACCGTCTGCCCAAGCGGCAGCCAAGGCGATTTCAGATAAGCCGGTAATTTTCAGTGCGGTAACCGATCCGGTAGCGGCTGGTCTTGTCGGAGCATTGGATAAGCCGGACAAGAACGTAACCGGTACTTCCGACAAGCTGTCTATGGCGAAACAACTGGAACTGATTCAAGGCTTCCTGCCCAACATCAAGAAGCTGGGCGTGCTCTACACCACATCTGAGGTAAACTCGGGCGTACAGGTGCAAGAGCTGGAGGAAGCAGCCAAGGCGAAGGGAATTGAGATCGTCAAGGCAGGTGTCAGTACAGGGACGGAAGTACAGCTAGCGACACAGTCGTTGGCAGGCAAGGCGGAAGCGGTGTTGATCCCGGTGGATAACACGGTTGTATCGGCGGTTGAAGGTGTCCTGATGGCAGCCGAACCGATCAAACTGCCTGTGTTTGCTTCTGATACGGATACGGTGAAGCGCGGTGCAATTGCTACTTATGGGATTGACTATTACAAAATCGGCGTACAAACCGGAGAAATGGCCGCAAGGGTTCTTGATGGAAAACAAATCAGCGAGACTCCTGTGGAAGTATCGAAAGAAGCAGACCTCTATATTAATGAGCAGGCAGCAGCTAAATTTGGGCTGACCATACCGGATGAGTTGAAAAAAGCAGCCAAAGAGATCGTGAAATAACGCTTATTAATGAGGGAGGAGCTTAAGCACCGTTTGAGCTCCTTTTTTGTTTCTCTGTGAAATAACTTCTATTTTAGAAGTTTTTCTTATAAAAAAATGCATTGGGGGAACTGTTATGTTCAAACAGAAAAAGAGCAAATCTGTAGTAGCTTCACTTTTGTGCACGCTGTCGCTTTTGTTCGTTACAGCGTGTGGGCAGCAAAGCGCTACGCCGCCGGCAGATAATGGTTCAACACCGGCTCCAGCGCAGGAACCTGCGAAAGAAGCAGGAAAGCAGCTGAAAATCGGGATTGTTCAAATCGTTGAGCACCCAGCGTTGGATGCTGCTCGCGACGGCTTTATCGCGCAAATGGCTAAGAATGGTTATACAGAAGGCAAAGAGGTTGTTTACGACCGTCAATCGGCGCAAGGCAACATGGATACGGCTCTTTCCATCGTGCAAAAATTCCAGGGTGATAAGGTGGACATGGTTTTTGCCATCGCGACACCAACTGCTCAGGCAGCAGCGCAAACGGTTAAGGACATTCCAGTCGTCTTTACGGCTGTTACCGACCCGGTTGTCGTTGGTCTGGTGAAATCGATGGAGAAACCAGAAGGCAACCTGACCGGTACAACCGACATGAACCCGGTAGAAGAGCAATTGGCATTGGTAAAAGAACTGAAAGCTGACGCGAAAAAAGTCGGCGTGATCTACAACGCAGGTGAAGCGAACTCCAAAGTACAGGTTGACTTGGCGAAACAAGTTGCAAGCAAGCTGGGCCTGGAAATCGTCGAAGCGACCATTACAAGCCCAACCGAAGTGAAACAGGCGGCAGAATCGATGGTTGGCAAGGTTGATGCGATCTATGTTCCAACAGACAACATGGTGGTATCGTCGATTGCTGCGGTTGTCGGTGTAGCAGAAGCGAACAAGATTCCGGTTGTTGCAGGTGAAGAAAACTCCGTAAAGAGCGGTGCAATCGCTACCTACGGGATTCAATACGACAAGCTTGGCGCGCAAACAGCTGACATGGCTGTGAAAATCCTCAAAGGGGAAGCGAAGCCGGCTGACATGCCAGTTGAGAAGCAAGCGGAAATGAAGTTAATCGTAAACAAAAAAGCAGCGGAAAAAATGGGCGTAACCGTGCCGCAAGCGCTGCTTGACAAGGCAGACGAAGTCATCGAGCAGTAATGAGGCAATTCAAGCCTCATAGATGAGGAGGAAATTATGGGTGTCGCAATTAATGGTGCCATTGAACAAGGTTTATTGTTTGCGCTGATGGCGCTTGGCGTTTATTTGACCTTTCGCATTCTGAACTTTCCCGATTTGACGGTGGACGGCAGCTTCGCATTGGGCGGAGCTGTCGCCGCCAAGCTGATCATCGACGGGTACAGCCCGTTTCTGGCGACGCTGGTCGCGTTGATCTGCGGTGCAGCGGCGGGATTATTTACAGGCATCTTGAGCACAAAGGGCAAAATAAACGGCCTCTTAGCAGGGATTTTGACCATGATTGGGCTGTACTCGATCAATCTGCGAGTGATGGATAACCGGGCGAACTTGCCACTTTTGCGTGAAGAAACGATTTATACAATGCTGAAAGACTTGAATTTCCCGGATTTGTCCGTCTCAGGCGTAACCCTGCTAACCGGCATTGCGATACTCTTTTTCATCTTCGTTTTGATCGTAAAAGGGATCATCGACTGGTTCTTGCACACCGATCTGGGCTTGGACATTCGGGCGACAGGTGACAATTCCACGATGATTCGCAGCTTTGGCGCCAATACGGACTCCACGACCATCGTTGGCCTGGCGCTCTCCAATGCGCTGGTTGCGACTGCAGGTGCGCTGATCGCTCAGTATCAGGGCTTTGCGGACGTGGGGATGGGCACAGGGATGATCGTCATCGGGCTCGCTTCTGTCATCGTCGGTGAAGTGCTGTTCGGCCATTCCACGATTTTTCGGGCGACGCTGGCCGTCATTGGCGGTTCGATCGTCTACCGTCTCGTGATTGCGGTTGCCCTGCGTGCAGGCTTGCAGCCGGCTGACCTGAAGCTGATGACGACGTTGATCGTTATTTTGGCCTTGATTTTGCCAACGGCGTTGAAAAAAGTGATGAAGAAATCCAGCCAAACCGCAAAGGAGGGGAAATAAATGCTTCGAATCTCCAACGCGGGTAAGGTGTTTAATGCGGGAACTGTGAACGAAAAGGTTGCCCTGAAAAAGGTGAACCTGCATTTGGCTCCCGGCGATTTCGTTACCGTCATCGGCGGGAACGGGGCGGGGAAATCGACATTGATGAACCTGATTTCAGGCGGCTTGCTCCCGGACAGCGGTTCAATCACGATCGACGGGACGGACGTGACCAAAATGAAGGAGCATCAGCGTGCTTCCTTCATCGGCCGCGTCTTTCAGGACCCGATGGCAGGGACTGCCCCGAATATGTCGATTGAAGAGAACCTGGCCATCGCGTACGGCCGCGGCAAGCGTCGTACGCTTTCCCTCGGTGTCACCAATGCCAAGCGCGAGCTGTTCCGCGAACAGCTGAAGGTGCTTGACCAGGGGCTGGAAAACCGCCTGAAAGCGAAGGTCGGCCTGTTGTCCGGCGGTCAGCGTCAGGCGCTCAGCCTGTTGATGGCGACCTTTACGAAGCCGAAAATTTTGCTGCTCGATGAGCACACGGCGGCGCTCGATCCGAAGCGAGCGGCGCTGATCGTCGACTTGACGCGCAAGATCGTGGAACAAAACCAGCTGACCACGCTGATGGTTACGCACAATATGGAACAGGCTCTGCATATGGGGAACCGTCTGCTGATGCTCCACGAAGGAAACATCATTCTGGACATCCCGCAAGAAAAGAAACAGCAAATGACCACCAAGGATTTGCTGCGGGCTTTCGAAGAAGCACGAGGAGAAGCCTTTGCAGAGGACCGTTACATTTTGGGCTGATCATCAGCCCTTCTTTCTTTCGTGAAAATTATTGAAAAATTTACGTTTTTACTGCAAATATCTTTTGTTGTACAATAAAGACTAGTCGATCTATTAAACATCGTCTATTTCTCAAGGGGGATTTTCCAAATGAAAAAACAAACAAAACTGGCTGTATTCTCGACAATGGTTGCGGTTACTGCTGCACTCTCCGGCTGTGGACAGGCAGAAAAGGCACCAGAAAACAACGCCAACGCAGGCACGAGCGGCGGTACTGAGCAACCAGCAGCTGGCACTGAAAAAATCGTCATCGGCTCCGTCGGCCCGCTCTCTGGCTCCGCTTCCGATTACGGCTCAACGGCTTTGCAAGGGGAAGAATACGCGCTCAGCCTGAAAGCAGAAGACTTCAAAAAGCTCGGTTTCCAAGTTGAAATTTCCAAGCAGGATGACCAGGCAGACCCGAAACAAGGGGTAGCGAGCGCAGAAATGCTGATCTCCGACCCGAACGTGCTGGCTGTTGTCGGCCACGTCACGACCGGTTCGTCCATCCCTGCTGCAGCTAAATATGATGAAGCGGGTCTCGTGATGGTTTCCCCGTCTTCCACAGGCTCTAACCTGACCGAAGCGGGCAAAAAAGTCGTACACCGCGTCTGCGCACGTGACGATCAGCAAGGTACCAAAGCCGCAATCTATGCGAAAAACCAACTGAGTGTAAAAACCGCTTTCGTTCTCCATGACAAAGGCGCATATGGCCAAGGCTTGGCTGATCAAGTGAAAAAGCAATTCGAACAGGACGGCGTGCAAGTCGTTGCATTCGAAGGCGTAACCGCTGGTGAAAAAGACTACAGCGCGATCATCAACCAGATCGTAGCGAAAAATCCAGACATGATCTACTTCGGCGGCTACTATGCAGAAGCGGGCATCATCGTGAAGCAAGCTCGTGAAAAAGGCTTCAAGGGCGCGTTCATGGGCGGCGACGGGCTTGACTCCGCTGACATGATCAAAATCGCTGGCGACGCAGCAAACGGTGTTGTGTTCACCTCGACGGTTGGCGATATCGCGGGTACCGATGAAGGCAAGAAGTGGATCGCTGATTACGAAAAAGCAACAGGCAAAAAAGCAGGGATCTTCACTTCCTTCGGCTATGATGCGATGGGTGTCGTGCTGAATGGTTTGGAAGAAGCCATCAAGGCAAATGGCGGCAAGAAGCCATCCCGCGAGCAAGTACTGGAAGCGATTCACAAAACAACCGATTTCCAAGGTCAGTTCGTGAAAGTCAGCTTTGACGAGAAAGGCGACAACAAATACGCGCAAGTCTTTGCCTACAAATACGAGAACAACAACAAAGTATTCGTTGGCGAAGTCAAGCAATAACGATACGTTTGAAAAACAGCGGCTCCCTGCAAGAGGGGGCCGCTGTTTGTTGCTTCGGATACGATCGGATCACAAAGCTTTTTATCCTTCCCAAGGGATGAGGATGGTGATGATCGTTCCTCCTTCATCCCGCCGTTTGATTTGCAATGCCGTTCCAAACTGCTTCAGCAGTCGCCGGTTCGTGTTTTTCAACCCGATTCCCGTTCCTTTTGCCTGGCTCATCTGCGGAGTGGGGTAGGAAAGGTCTTCGATCTGTTTGTCACCGATGCCCGTTCCGTTATCGACGACCTGAATTTCCACATAATCTGCATGCTTGCGGGTCGTAATCCAGACCTCACCGCCGTCCAGCTTGTCCATCAGCCCATGGCGAACAGCGTTTTCCACAAGCGGCTGAATGATCAGAGGAGGAAGGGAAAAGTCGGTGATCCCCAGATCGTACGTTACACGCAGCCGTTCTCCAAAGCGGGCTTGTTCCAAAGCGAGATAAGCCCGGGTCAGCTCCATCTCCGATTCAAAGGTGACCAGTGATTCCCGGTTTTCAAAATCAAAGCTTCCTCGCAAAAAGTCGCTCAAATCGCGCAAAAGCTTACGGGTTTGTTCCAGATCCCGCTTGCTGACCCAAATGATCGTATTGATGGCATTGAACAGAAAGTGTGGTTTGATTTGCGCTCGCAGCATGCCCAGCTCCGTCTGAATCAGGGAGGAAACGTTGCGTTTCAGCTGGATGAGCGTGGTTACCTTGCCGAGCAAATCCGACTTGTCAAACGTGCGATTCAGGTAGTCATTGGCGCCAGCAGCGGCGAGAAGCTCCATATGATTGCGGTTCCAGCCGGCGAGCAGGATGAGAACAGGAAGGTCAAAGGAACCATGGGTTTCACGAATCATGCGACACAGCTCAAATCCGGACATCTGCGGCAAAGTGGCGTCCAGAATGCATAGATCAGGCGTGGTTTTGGCATCGCTGATAATGTGCAGCGCTTCCTGACCGTTTGAAGCTTCGATAACGTGGTACCCTTCCTTTACAAGCAGATTGACGAGTGGGCCTCGACTGCTTGCATCGTCATCCACGACCAGAATGGTGGAACCGGAAGGACAGGCTGACAGTGTCTCTTGCTTACGGCTGTGTGTTGCAGCAGCAACTTCAGCTGCAGGAGGAGCTGACAAGTGGACTGCCTTGTCGGGCGTCAGGGCAAGAGGAAGTGAAAAGGTAAGGTTCGTATGCGTTTTGATGGTCATCATCCCCCCATGCTGTTCAACGAGATGCTTCGAGATCGACAAGCCAAGATTCTCAATGTCGCGCTCATCTGTTCCAAACAGCACTTCTTGCGTTTCCGTCTTCTTCAGGGTTTCCGTATCGCTTACCACGACGTAGGCAAACGTTTCGTCGGCATAGCATTGCAAGGTCAATTCGCCTTGATCTGTATGCCGCAAAGCGTTGTCGATCAGATGGAATACGATTTGCTCCAGGCGCAGCTCGTCAGCCAGTACGATGTAGGTTCCTCCGGGGATCATGCTATTGACTTGGATTTGGTTGCCTTTTTCCAGAAACGGGACGATTTCCATGATGATGTTCACAACCTGTGCCAGATCGACGGGCTTTGGCACGACCTGGATGCTGCCACTGCGTATCTGTTCATAGTTGACGATATCATTGACAAGCAGGTCTAATTTTTTGGCTGTATGGTAAATGACAGAGACATCTTCCTGTTGGGATTGAGCCAGCAGGCCGTCATTTCCGCGCAAAAGCGATTGCGTAATATGGCTGATCACCTGAAGCGGGATACGAATACTGTACGAGGTGCTTAACAGAAATTCGTCTTTATAGCGATTCCATTTCTGCAATTGCTCGGTCAGGTCCCTGATCCTGATGTAGGCACGGGCATGGCGGTCTGATAAAACGGCTCCATGCATCAGGATAAACAGCGGGACTGCTACCGGCGGCACTGCATAGACATCCAGTCCAAAGCCGACATTCAGAATCTGGATGAGTGAGGAGATCGCGTGGGCAAGCAGTGCGACGAACAAATAGCCGGCACCGTCCTGCTTCAAGCGGATGGCCCTGATCATGGCGACCAGCGTGTACCCTTGGATGACCAGATTGCCCAAAATCATGTAAATTCCAACCTGTGAATAAACATCAACCGTCGACACAGGAATGAGCATAAGCAAAACGAGATGCAATGCCAAAGCAGACCGGACGAAGTGTTTGGAACGCTTCCATTCATAAAGCTGATATGCGTAAATCATTAAAAATACCGGTGACCAGGCACTGCAGATCATTTGCACCTTGCTGAAAGCCTCATACGATGTAGAGGGGAATAGGACGAACCACATTTTTTCCGAATGGGTCATCGTATAAATCATGGCCATGAAAGCTACCATCACTAGCGGGATAACCGCGCGGTCCATTTTTTGCTGACGGACCTGCGCCAGATAAAACAGGGACAGGATCAGAAGAGAGGTGATCAGCGCGATATCATAGTAGCCATATCGCTTTGCCAGTTGGGTGATCGAGTCCTGATCACCGAAATAAATCGCCTGAATGATGCCACTGTTAACGTAAACATGATTGGAGACCTCCCATGCCAGTTCCACCTCTCGCTTGTGCGTAGAAAAAAAGGCGGTATAAGGCTCATTGCGCGGTGCTTCCTCTGCGGCAGTGAAAGCGGGGATACCGGAAGAACCGACCAGAACCCCATCTACATAGAACCGGCTGGCCGTTCGAATGTTGGAGATTTTGACGCCATAATTCGTCTTTCCCGCGGGGAGGCCGATGCGAATCCGGTACGTTGCTGTGCCGTAATGCAGCCTGTCCCCACCATCAGGGACATAGGACTCCCATGCAGAAGGAACGTGTACCCAATATGGTTGGTGCGGGGGTTCGGGAGCAGAGTAAAGCAACTGGTTCCAGTAAAATTCCCATTCTCCTGTCAAGCGCACGGATCCATCACGTTGAAAATCCCAGTTGGACATATCCAAATAGCCCTTCTCCACTTTCAGCTTCACTGGGTTCAGGGTAGGGTAAAAGAAAGGCATGAGAAGCGCAGCAACGAGGATCAGAATGCCTATTACGGCTGTCATTCGCTCGATGCTCGTAAGGTTGCTTGCAGTAATATCCTTCATAACGAAATATCGTTCTCCACTCCATTAAAAAATGACCCCTATCTGGAATCATACCAGCTTCTGCTGAACGAATTCTGAACAGTTGTTCGCGAGCGGTAGGATGGGAGTCTGAAGGGACTATCTCCGTTTTTCCAAGTAGTGGTACTGCTCCAGAAAGCGGGTAGAGACCTGTTCGCCCAGCTCATGGTGCAGCTTTTGGCTGAACTGCTCAAACGTTTCTTCGGCTTTTGCCCATTTCCCCAATCCCTGGTAGCTTTCAATCAGCAGCAACGTATAGTTTTCATCAAGCGGCTCTAGGTGGACCAGTTGCTTCGCATATTCCAGAGCCTGTCGCCCATCTTGCCGGGATAGCAGGAGCGTGACCAACTGCTCCATCAACTGCAAATAGAGCTGATAAAATTTTTCGCGGTGCTTGTAGATCCAGAAGCTTTCGAGATTGACCATCAATCCTTCGGTATACAAGGCGAGTGCCCCGGTTAACAGCTTGACATCGGGTTTCAGCTGGATTGCCTGGGCGAGCTCAAGAAATTGCTGAGAGTCGCATTGGACATCGGTATAGGTAATACGATAACGATCCCGTTCAAAGGATATGACCAGAGCATCGTCAATTCCGGCTTGCTTCAACGATTTGCGAATAAGGTAAATACACGTATGCAAATATTGTTTTACCTTGAGACTATCATGATCGGGAAAAATGTCGCTTATAATGTTATCTACATGGCACTCCTGCTGAAGCCACAGGTAGGAGAAGACTTCTTCAGCCTTTGATGTTCGCCACTTGACCGGACCCAACGGACCAAGAACCTGGAAGGCTCCGAAGCATTGGACAACGATGGAATGAGTTGTCTCTGCCGCTTTGCT
>JBLNEJ010000409.1:0-9927 GCA_050262535.1 Clostridia bacterium | reverse complement strand
GTGCGTTGTTTACGCTGCGCAGCATCCCGGACACGGATGCCATCAAGGCATATATAGACCAGCAGCAGCCGAAGCGGGCAGTTGTTGTCGGCGGGGGCTTCATCGGGGTGGAAATGGCAGAAAACCTGCGCGAGCGCGGCATTGAGGTTGCCCTCGTGGAGATGTCCAATCAGGTGATGGCACCGCTCGACTATGAAATGGCGTGCATCGTCCACGAGCATATGCGCTGTAAGGGCGTCGAGCTGATTTTGGAAGATGGCGTACAGGCGTTTGAGCAGCAAGGCTCCATCGTGAAGCTGACGAGCGGCAGGGAGCTTGCGTGCGATTTGATCATTTTGGCAATCGGTGTGCAGCCGGAAAGCGGGCTGGCGAAGGAAGCGGGGCTTGAGCTTGGTCTGCGCGGAGCGATCAAGGTTTCCCCTACCCTGCAAACGAGCGATCCTTCCATCTATGCGGTCGGCGATGCCATCGAAGTGGTTGATCGGGTGAACGGCCAGCCGACGGTTGTGCCGCTTGCATGGGGGGCAAACCGACAGGGACGTTTGGCAGCCGACCATATCAACGGTCGGGATGTCCGCTACCACGGGGCGCTCGGCACGGCGATTGCCAAAGTGTTCGACCTGACAGCAGCGGTAACCGGCAACAACGAAAAAACATTGAAACGATTGGGCATACCGTATGAGACGGTGCATGTCCATCCTGCTTCACATGCAAGCTATTATCCGGGAGCGGCGCCGATTTCGTTCAAGCTGCTGTTCGACAAGCAAAGCGGGCGCATTTTCGGTGCACAGGCAATCGCGGGCGACGGTGCAGACAAGCGGATCGATGTCATCGCCACGGCCATCAAGGGCGGACTGACCGTATTTGATCTGCCCGATCTGGAGCTTGCTTACGCCCCGCCGTACTCCTCGGCAAAAGACCCGGTCAATATGGCGGGCTACGTCGCGTCAAATGTAGCCGATGGTTTGGCCGAAACGGTTCAATGGCATGAAATCGATGCACTTGTCCAGGCAGGCGGTCTATTGATTGATGTGCGCGAGTCGATTGAGCGGGAGGCGGGCTTTATCCCTGGTTCGATCAACATTCCGCTCGGTGAGATTCGTAGTCGGTTGCAGGAGATTCCACAGGACCAGACCGTTTATGTTTCCTGCCAGGTTGGGCTGCGCGGCTATCAAGCTGCACGTATTCTTGCCGAGCACGGGTATCGCGTGAAAAACGTGGATGGCGGCTACAAGACATACGCTGCGGTAAGCAAGGAGCGGGAATGTCGCAAGGCTCATGTGGAGGCTTCAGCTGACAGCAAATCCGAACCCGAACAAGAGCGAGGAGGAATGGGCGTGAAAGCGGCTGAACAGGGGGCTGTAGCCATCCAAATCACCGTCGATGCCTGCGGCTTGCAATGCCCGGGCCCGATCATGCAGGTGTACAAGACGATGGAATCGCTGGAGGACGGTCAGGTCGCCCAGATCAAGGCGACCGATCCCGGCTTTGGCAGCGATATCGCGAAATGGTGTGAAAAGACGGGCAATACGCTGCTTTCCTTCAATTATGAAAACAAGGTGTGCACGGTACTGATCCAAAAGGGAAGCAAGCAGACAGCAGATACAGCAGGGGGAGCAGCGGCGGCAACGAAGGATGGAGCAACGTTGGTCGTCTTCAGCGGCGATCTCGACAAGGCGATCGCTTCGTTCATCATCGCATCAGGCGCTGCGGCGATGGGCAAAAAAGTGACGATGTTCTTCACGTTCTGGGGCCTCAACATTTTACGTACAGCGGATGCTCCTGCCGTGGAAAAGGATGCAGTCGAGAAAATGTTCGGCATGATGATGCCCAAAGGGCCTGGCGCGTTGCCGCTGTCGAAGATGAACATGGGCGGAATGGGGCCCAAGATGATTCAGTACGCGATGGAGCGCAAAAACGTCGATTCCCTCGAAACGTTGATGAAAAACGCAATGGAGGCTGGCGTCAAGCTGGTCGCCTGCACGATGAGCATGGACATCATGGGGATCAAACAGGAAGAGCTGATCGATGGCGTAGAATTTGGTGGTGTCGCAACGTACCTAGGCGATGCCGAGGATGCAGGTCTGAACCTGTTTATTTGATAGCGGTAGAAAGCGGAAATGCCCCGATTTTCCAACGGATTCGGGGCATTTTTCATTGCCAAATCGCACTGTTCGCGTTCATAATGGTAAAGGCGCATTTCGGCTTTTCCATAATTCTGCTTCAATCTGTTTGTATAATGTGAAAGCTGGTTGGCATATCTGAAAAAATACGGAGGCAACTCATGGACTACTTGGTAGCGATCATACTCGGAATCGTAGAGGGTTTGACTGAATTTTTGCCGGTATCCTCTACCGGTCACATGATTTTGACGGCTGATTTGCTCAACTTTACCGGTGAAAAAGCCAAAACATTCGAGATCGTCATTCAGCTTGGCTCGATCATGGCGGTGGTTGTTTTGTACTGGCGCCGTTTTTTGAGCCTGCTCGGTTGGGACCAGCGCCGAAACAAGCGCCCGCGCTTGAACCTGCTGCATGTTATCGTGGCGATGGTTCCCGCAGGTGTGCTCGGGGTGGCGCTGCATGGTGTAATCAAACAATATCTGTTCGGCCCGCAAACCGTGCTGATCGGCTTGATCGCAGGCGGTGTGCTGATGATCGTGGCGGAAAAGCTGCCGCTTCGGACCACCTCGGAAACGCTGGACGATATTAGCTACAAGCAAGCGTTTGGGATTGGATTGTTTCAATGTCTTGCGCTGTGGCCGGGCTTTTCCCGTTCGGGCGCGACGATTGCGGGAGGCCGCTTGCTGGGGACATCACACAAAGCTGCTGCCGAATTCACGTTCCTCGTGGCAGTGCCGGTCATGGTGGGCGCAAGCGGTCTTGACCTGTTGAAAAGCTATCAAAATCTGGCGCTGGCCGATCTGGGCTTTTTTATCACTGGATTTGTTACCGCGTTTCTCGTGGCGATGTTCGCGATCGTGAGCTTCCTCAAGCTGCTGCAGCGCTTCAAGCTGACGCCTTTTGCGTATTACCGGTTTGTGCTGGCGGTGCTGTTTTATTTCTTTTTGCTCCGCTAATACGTTTCATAGGTACTTGTGTTGACGAAAATCCGGCAGTTACTGCCGGATTTTCAGCATATAAAACCGTATCCTGATGGAAGAAATCCCTGTATTAACGCCGTTCTTCTCGTTGGCGTGATTCTTGCTACGAACATTAGGATGTTGCGTATAACATACAACCAGGGAGGTTTTTCGATATGGAATGCATATGGTGCAATGCAACGGAGTTGGTTGAAACGAAGCAAGACTGCTACTGGATGACACCGGATGAAAAGCGTACGCTGCGTTTGCTTGATGTCCCGGCAGTCGACTGTCCGAAATGCGGCGTCTACGTGACGGAGGAAATGAATCAGAAGGTCGAGCAGACGCTTGTGATTGCGGACTTGACGAACTGCCCCGATACGCTCACTTATGAAGAGTTGAGGAAGCTGCCGACGATTAATATTTTTGCACCACGCGATTAAGTAGCCGCTGTACGGACGGAAGGCGGAGAGCCCGATGTCTTGCATGGTTGGTTGAAGGAGAATCCCCGATGATACGGGGGTTTTTTTGTCGATAGGAATTTTTAAAATTCCTGTCGACATAAGTGCAACTAAGGCTGCACCAAAAAGCGTGGCGCAGCCAAGTTTTCTAATCTCAGCTGGTTCTGTCAGGGGGATCATCTCTTTAAGCTGGATCATCGGCTATGGCAAAGCTATTTGTTTTTTTACAGAAATTCACCATTCGTATCGGCGACGGTCCCCATTTGATCGCGGGCGTAAACGGCCAAAGCTGTTTGTGAAGCGGCTGGTAAGCTCCATGCCGGGACGAGTCGACAGCCTTTCAAGGAAAAAATTGTGGATCACTGGGTAAATCATTCGTTGCTTGCAGCCCAAAGTCAGGCCCCCGATCTTTTTCGCGAGGTTCTTTCCGTGCATGAGGTGGTTTACAGAATATTTGAACAGACATTGTCATTTCGGGTCCGCTAATGGGTAGGATAATTCAAGATTATTCGGGGGGAACCTTATCACAAATAGTGGTAAGCAAAGAATTGAAGTAGCATTGAAGGTATCCTTACAGTGTGAAAAAAGACAAGCTCTTTCCCTAATCGGGAAGAGCTTGCCGACTTTTAAGCGTTATCCGGCAATAACGAGCTAACAATTAAAGACAACGTTTGCCTGTATACCGCATGCGCTGTTTGTACATCTCCTAAGTGTCCTCCCATGTAAAGATGAATGACGCCATGGAGCGAAGCCCAGAATACGCGTATAACTAATTCCGTGTCATAGTGGCTAGGGATGAGACCTTGTTTTTGCGCATTGCTGATCACCGTCAATAATTGCTGCATGGCCGTTGCGGTACCATTTAGGCTTTCCTCGTCCGGTTTGAAATCCGCGAAAGCGCCTCCGAACATCAGTTTATAATAACTCGAGTAACGCTGCCCGAATTGCCAAAAGGCTTCGCCTAAATTTCGCAAATGCTGCGCCGGATCAGCAACTTGCGGCGTCCCCTCGAGTTCGTTAGCGAGAAGCTTACAACCGTCCAGATACAGCTGCTGAGCCAAGCCCTCTTTATTGACAAACAAGTTATAAATGATTTTTGTTGAGCAACCCATTTTCTGCGATACTTTACGCACCGTGACGGCTTCCGGACCCTCTTCTTGCAGGAGTGTTGCCGCAGCGTCAACAACGAGCTTGCGGAGATTTTCAATATTTTGCAAGCGGGCTTCTTGGTAGGTTTTCAACACTCGTGAGTTCGCATTGGAGGAGTTATCTTGATCGCTAATAATCATCACCTTCGGATATCAAGTTTTCGTTTTCGTCAGGAAACAAAGCATCTGACGCTCTTGCAAGGAATTTTATACAGTTGTTAAGCGGTTGTCAATGAGACGGTAGATGTTCAAGGATATTCAAAGAGCATATTGACTTTCTGGAAAAGCCGGAATACAATAAATCCATTCGGAAATACCGTTACCGAACGGTATAACCACTACCGGATTCCTTGAGAGTCTGGAATAATTATTTCTGCTCATTTGGTAACGATGTTTCTGTATTGAAACATAGTATCTTGGAGGGGAGTAGAGATATGGGGATTACCATGTATTCCCGCTGGCCCGAATTGGAGAAGCATTCGCGCTCTTGGCTGAAGGAAAGCAATAATTCAGTAAAATCGTAGTCCAAATAAAATCTCATTATATGAAAAGGGGTTTTACAAATGCCTAATACACAAGTTCGATCCGTTAAATCTACTGAAGGAATGAAGCATCGTCCTAAACGCTCACTACGTGCTAGGATATGCAGGTGGGGGCTATCGCTGCTCGCGGTGCTCGTTCTAGGAATACTCATTTTCTTGCTTGTACCTTCACCGATTAAACCGGCAAAATGGTCAGCACCGACGGCTCCCACTTTTGAGGAAGCGGGTCCGTGGAAACAAAACAATAAACTTAGCTCGGCTCAGCTTGTGACTGATGGCCCTCAATTCCCTGAATTCATTACATTCGATAAAGAAGGTCAGCTATATACAGGAGATTCGGATGGGAAGATTTACAAGGTTCCTTTCGATGCAGAGGGAAATCCGCAAAAAGCCCAACTGTTTGCAGACACCAAAGGAACTCCTAATGGGCTTATATTCAATGCCAAAGGCGATTTGATCGTTACTGATGTCAAGCGGGGACTGCTGTCTATTAACCCATCCGGGAACATAGAGGTATTGGCTGATCAAGTGGACGGTAAGCCGATCTATCTAGCTAACGAACTTGATATTGCCAAGGACGGCTCCATTTATTTTTCTGATACTTCAAATTATGGTAGTGTGACCTTCAAAGAAATTGCCGAGAATAAGCCGCATGGACGTTTGCTGAAGTACGATCCAAAGACCAAGCAAACGACAGTTCTGTTAGAAGGCCTTTATTTTGCAAACGGCGTTGCCTTGTCTGCGGATGAAGATTTTGTGCTTGTGGCGGAATCGTATCATTATCAATTGACCAGATACTGGCTTAAAGGACCAAAGAAGGGTACATCTGATATTTTCGTAGACAATCTCGCAGGTTTTCCAGACAACATTACGCGTGATGATCAAGGTCATTTCTGGGTCGGTATCTACACGACTCGCATTTCTTTTGTAGATCAGATGCATAGTAATCCTTGGTTAGCCAGTACCATGGCCAAATTGCCGGAGTCACTGCTTAGTGGCGCAAGTGCACCGGCGAAGCATGGGCTTGCTATCGAGCTCAGCCCGCAGGGAGAGCTTATCGGAAGCTGGCATGATCCGGAAGGCAAACTGTATGGTGTAACTACGGCTGTAATCCATAACGGATATCTATATATAGGAACGGCACCGGGAGGAAGCAAGGGTGTTCATCGCGTGCTTTTAACAAAATAATGTTGGAATTTGGGAGCGAAATGAATCTGGATGATTTGGAGCTATCTTGGGATTGTTTCCCGTCTTCGTCTACTTCATGGTTGTTGGTGTACTCCGGAGAATATAAGCAGTTTCTGCTGCTCCCCTAATCGATTTATGCATTCTTCCATGACGAATTCGTATGGGGGAGACCATATCAGGAGGCCTGGTAGATTTGTTTTAAATATTTACGAGGTGTACCATAGTAAGCAATCTGCCTAAATTGAGGAAATGTTGATGAGTAATAGATGTATATGGGGGCATCAAGGAGGGAGGGATAGCTTACGAAAAATGGACGGTCCCCATAAACGATTCCCTTTAGAGCAGTATCCAGTTCCCTTTTGAAAATGTTGAAGCGGGTTTCAGCAACTTTTTGACTGAATTCGCCACCATCTACATACACCCATCCGACCAAATTAAAACGGCTATGTGAGTCCTTTTTCCATTCAGCTAATACTTCGTCACGCATTTTTGGGTTAATGGACTTATCGTTGTATACATAACCAATATCTAAGAATAATTTTGCTGTAATGTCTGAATGTGTGAGTGTATATTTCCTACCATTTAATGGATGGGAAGAAGTAGCAGGTGGAATTAGGTTTATGGTTAGTTTATTTGGGTCGAAAACAGACATATATAATTCCCCCTATAAAGTCAATACGTGAAGCCATTCGAATTATATTATGTGGTTGAATAACTAGATGACTGTGTTAGTGCCCACTCTGGGGCATGGCCCAATTTTGGACACAGGTGACCATCACCTCCTATGGAGGCATACAAAACGGCCATGTTGTTATATGTAATATCAAACAAGGCTATTTGTATAATCAAAATAAAGTAGGACAACGTATACCGAATGGAAGAGAGCTTGGTCTAATTTTATAAACAATAAAATTCCAAAAAAATAAGGGAGATGGTAAGGATGATCGTCGTCACGAACAGAATTAAAGTGAAAAAAGGAATGGGAGCGGTAATGGCACCGAGTTTTACAGCACCAGGCCCGCTAGACACTTTCGAAGGCTTTGTGAAAGTAGAAGTATTGTTGACACAGAAAATAACCGAATACGATGAGTTACATGTAAATATGTACTGGGAGACCGTTGATTCATTTACAGCTTGGAGAAATAGCGATGCCTTTAAAGCAGCACACAAACGCCCAGAACCGGGTTCAGAGGCAGAAAACAAAGAATCTCCAATTCTCGGAAGTGAGATCATAACTTATGAAGTGGCATCTGTAAAAGAAAAAGTGAAATAATAAGAATGCCTAAACAGCGATACAAGACTAAGCTCTGCATCGCTGTTTTGTCCCCTAAATTGTAGCCCTTATAATGTCATTCTCCATTTAGCCGTTATAGCGTATAAGGTGAACCTTAACGTCTTCTCTTCAGTTAGAGACTGGTCGATACCTTTTCGGGTTTAGTGAAATAGTGAAATAATAGTAGGAGAAAAGGTGACTGCTATGAAAATAATCGTCTTTGGTGCAACGGGTGGGGTAGGGCAATTCGTTGTGAAGCAGGGACTAGAGGATGGTTTGGAAGTAACGGCATTTGTCCGAAATCCCGAAAAGCTTAATGTCTCGCATGAGAATTTACATGTTGTACAGGGAGATGCACGGAATCAAGAGGAAGTCACGGCAGCGATTGCAGGTCATGATGCCGTTGTGTCTTGTCTAGGCTCTAGTCAAGGGAAGAAAAAATCAAGCGAAATTCAAGAAATGGTGAAATGTATTGTGAATGGCATGGTAGAGCATCATGTGAAAAGAATGGTCTATACTGCTTCAGCGGGAATCCATAGGGAAATACCGGGCGTAAGCGGGAAACTGGTCATGGCCATGCTTAAAAATCCTCTAACCGATCATCGGGCTGCCGTTGATTATATTCAGGCTCATGATCTGAACTATACCATTGTTAGACCGATGGGGTTAACAAATGCCCCCTTTACCGGAAAGTACAGAATATCTGAGACAAGTGTGCCCGAGAATTCAAGGTCCATACCACGCGCTGACGTCGCGCATTTTATTGTAGAAGCATTAAAAGATACACGTTATAACAACACGTCAATCGGAATTGCCACTTAATGATTTCCATCACAAAAAGCAGAGTTAAGAAAGGGCCATCCCGCGCAAAGGATGGCCTTAAAACTTGCCGTTACAGACGGTGCGCAACCTTATCATAAGTAAATGAGGTTTATTGAGCTTGCCTACAGTCTGAGGCTAATCATCGCTTTTTAGTGCAGTTTTATTACGAAGAGGTTTTAAAGCAATTGCTAATAGGACAACGATCGCTGCGCTCACGACTGTTGAATAGAAAAATCCTCCCTAACCATCTTGAGCAGCCATTAATGTAATTTGGTCTACACTGGATTGGACGATATGTTTTAACGTCGGATCTTGAATTTGCTCTAAAATAGTAGCTAATCAATGTCCGATGGAGTACCAGTACTAGGCATAGTGCTGATGACTTGTTTAAATTCTTGCATCGCATCTGGGCTTAAATCAGCATCTTCCATCTTCTTCTGTAAAATGTTACCGAAATCACTTTGGAATAAACGTGGAATTTGATTAAATCCACGTACAATACATCCAGCATAAATGGTTGGGGCAATCGTCAAATTTAATGTTTTGGGCAATTATGCAGATATGCAAATTCTAGAAAGTAAGTCGTTTTAAAAGTCGGGTCCTCACCTAGTTGTTGAGGGCCTTGTGCTTCACCAAAAAAGTAACGGAAAGGTAAGATTTTTTTACAGATCCCAGGCGCGTGCTAGTTCTCAGATGAAACCTGCTTGATCGTAGTGACTAGATCGGATTCAGCAATCGTCGGCACATTGTCAGATGCGATATTTTCATACTCATCATTGGCGAATGGACCCTCGTTGCTTTTCTTGTAGATGTGATGGCTATTTTGCAGCATCAGAATTTGTTTTCCATATTCCTTGGAATCGTGGCTATCTAGAAAGAGCATGTATTCCCCGGACTGGAATTGGATTTCTTTATCACTGTATGGCAAAAGACCGCCTTCATGGTCGTCTTTCTTTTGTTTAACACCAAGTGGAATCACGAGATCGACTACATCACCTTTTTTGTATTCAATTCCCTCTGCATCCTTGAGCGGTTCCTGGATTTCAATTTTATACACTTTTGCTACTTGATACAAATGTTCCCCGTCGTATGGCAATTCTACTTCAACTTCTTCAAACTCAGCGGGAACATAAGCTTTTACGATGGTATCAGCTTTTTTGGCGAGTTTTTCTAACGAATCAAAACCTGGAACCTCTAAAGCATAGCCTGAGTGTTTTGCAGGTTTGAAGTAGTTATAACCCGCCACACAACCGATCCCTAGAATAGCTGCCAAACTGCTTTGTAAAAGTATTTTTTTCATCGTTACCACACCTTTGCTAGATTACTTGCGGTTTGCAAGATTTTGCCTTTTCCCACGATTCGTCGTACTATTTCATGTAGACAAAACAAAGTGAATGATATCGCACAGAGA
>JBLNEJ010000408.1:0-10628 GCA_050262535.1 Clostridia bacterium | reverse complement strand
ACTCCACGATTCTCATGATCAAGAAAGGATTTATTATTATTTATTTGAATAACCCAGGGAATAAAAATAAAATTTTTATTAATCAAAAAAATAAAACAGGGGGGATACACATGGTTGAAGTTCAAAAACTTAGCAGTTGCAGTTTGGAAGAAGTGACAAAGTTGTGGAACGATGGTTTTTCCGATTATTCCGTCAATATCAAAAGCAGTGTTGATGACTTTATACGTCGTTTCGCACTTGATTCATTAAGCGCAGATTATTCCTACATCGCTTATTCCCGTGGAGAACCGGCTGGCCTTTTACTGAATGGCTTCAAGAATATGAACGGAATTCTCTGTTCCTGGAATGGTGGAACCGTCGTTCTGCCGCAATATCGAGGAAAAGGGATTGGGAAATGTCTGATGGATGCCACAATGAGCTTGTATAGAGAGCATGGTGTTCAACTCGCTTCTCTGGAGGTGTTAACAACAAATCAAAACGCAATTGATTTGTACCAGAAATACGGATACGAAAGTGAACAAAAGTTGATTACGCTTGAATGCACGGGTCTGCTGACAACCTCTGACAAACCTGTTCAACACAACAAGTACCAGCTTCAATTCGGATTGCCCAGTGACATCAGCACAATTGATTTTTATGACAACCATGCGCCTTGGCAATCCCAGTGGGTCAATCTAACAAATTCCCAGTCACTTACCATCCGAGACCAGGACGGTACGATCGCCTGTTACGTTCTATTCAAAAACACATTGAACGAACCCGTTGCAAATAAATCGATCCGGCTTATTCAATGCGTTCTTAATCCAAGCATACAAGCTGCTGACGCGATTATTGAAATTGCTCTTCACGAAATTTTCAAGCCAGGCATCACGTGCAGACGCTTCGCAGGCGATTTCGTCACTCGTGATGAACGTGTTGTCCATCATCTAGAGCGTTTGGGGTTCATTCCAAAATCGGAACGTTATCTGATGTTCAAACGATTCGGCTAAAAAAGATATGCTTCAATTGGCGCGATTGTTGCAAATTCCCATCTTCCCAAAAAAACGTTTACCCCCATTATACTTAAATGGGGGTAAACGCCGCTTTCAGCGTACGAGCCTAAATCGCCCAATTACCGTTACGGAAGAGCGGCTCCCTCGTTCCTTCTGCCGTCTCCCCGTCAATATTCATCTCCGCCGAACCGATCATGAAATCGACATGGGTCAGACTTTCGTTCAGACCGTGTTTGGCAAGCTCCTCTGGCCCCATCGACGTGCCACCCTCCAAGCAGGTAGGATAGGCTTTTCCGATCGCCAGATGGTTGGAGGCATTCTCATCGAACAAGGTGTTGTAAAAGATCAGGTTCGAAAGCGAGATCGGCGATTCATGCGGAACGAGCGCCACCTCCCCCAGATAATGCGAGCCCTCATCCATTCCGATCAATCGCTCCAGCACATCAGCCCCTGTCTCTGCCGAAAAGTCGACGATGCGCCCTTGCTCGAACGTCAGCGAGAAGTTTTCAATCAAGTTGCCCTGATAGTTCAGCGGCTTGGTGCTGCGAACGACACCGTTAACCCCGTCCTTTTTCGGAGCGGTAAACACTTCCTCAGTCGGCATGTTAGCCATAAACTGAACACCCTTGGAGTTCTTTCCCCCACCGCCGATCCAGATATGCCCCTCGGGAAGCTCGATGGACAGCTTGGTGCCTGGCGCTTCATAGTGCAGGACACGGTACTTTTCGTTGTTCAGATAGGTGACCTTTTGGGCCAGCGTAGCGTGATGCTCACGCCATGCCTGAATCGGGTCGTCTAAATCGCAGCGATTCGCTTTGAAGATCGCGTTCCACAGCGCCGGGATCTGCTCCTCGCGCGGCATATCCGGGAAAACAAGGGCAGCCCACGTTTCAGATGGTACGCCGACGATCGACCAGCTCACCATATCGGACATCGTGTAGTTGCGGAACTTTTGCATCGCTTGCCCTGCTGTCCGGTTGGCCGTCGCCAGTCGCTCGGGAGCAATCCCCTTCAGCAGATACGGATTCGATGTTGAGATCGACAGAAACGCTGCCCCGTTCTCCGCCATCTCTTCGAACCCTTTCGCTTTCCAGAGCGGGAACTCGCGGAATGCCTCATCCGGGGCAAGCTCGTAACGGATGCGGGTCAGCTCATCGTCGTTCCATTCGATATGTACATGTTTGGCTCCCGCTTCATATGCTTTACGGGCAACCTTGCGGATAAATTCTGCGGCCGAAAGTGGTGAATTTACAACAAGGGTTTGGCCAGGTTGGATGTTGATTCCGATTTTTACGGCAAGTTCTGCATAGCGATCAAGCATCGTTTCGAAAGTGCTCATCATGGGCCTCCTAATTTGAGAAGTTTATTCGATAAAAAAAGTTCTATTGAAGTATTCTTGAAGAATTCGGAAACTCCTTCCGGAATCGTCAGCCTTTCTGAAGTAACATTCACACTCCACACAGATAGAATACCCTTGTTATTCCCATTCCCACTAGATCGTTTTTACTACTTCGATTGTTTGTCGCGGACGTGTCGATAAATATTTTTGATTTAATAGGAAAATTGGCATATATTCTCTTTATTTCTACAAATTCTGATATTATACTATTTTTACATTTATTATAATATTTTTCAGGAGGCACTCATGAATAATCTCGTTGCTAGGCAAAGTTTAAACACCGATCAGCAATTAATGGTGAATGCAGAGTTCGAAAAGAAGAAAAAGTCGAAGGGAATCGCCTACTTGTTGTGGTTCCTTCTGGGGAGCCTTGGTGGCCACCGCTTTTATGTAGGCGACATCGGATTAGCCATTGGACTTATCGTTGTCTGGATTATCGGGTGGTTTACCTTGTTTATTCCGACTTTAATCTGGCTGCTTGTTGACGTTTTCCTTCTTAGCGGTCGCGTGGACAAGAAAAATGATGAACTGGAAGCCTCCATTATCGCTCAGGTAAAAACAATTTCTGCCTAGATCCCCATCCCCATTGCCCTCCCCAGGTTACTCTTGGTTGGAGGGTTTTTAATTTGCACACAACCGAATTCATTTTTACTCACCTGGGAAAGTTACAGTTGAAAGGGGTGTATCAATGGCGAATTCGAAAAAAAACAATGAACATCGTGACACAAAGGACCTATTTCAAGCAGGTGCGGATTATGTCGAAGCATTAGAACAATCCAGCCCTACCGGAGCAAGTGATGAATTTGGTCCAGATATCGGGATTCCATCCAACTATGAAGCAAATCAAGCTGGGACGAAAAAAAGCCTAACGGGTTTTGAAGTAAGCAAAAATATTGGCAGACTGTAATCCTCGGATTCGGGGATTTTTTTCTGTTCACTCCCGCTCCATCTCGTGCTTCATCCGCGATTCGCGGGCCAATCGAATGGCCTCACCCCGATCTGCCACCTGCAGCTTGTTCAGAATGTTGGTCACGTAGTTAGACACGGTTTTTCCGCTTAGCGACAGCTTGCTGGCGATTGCACCGTTGCTTTCTCCTTCCGCGATCAAATACAGCACTTCCCGCTCGCGACTGGTCAATTCCGGAAACACCTCTTCAGGTGCCGCAAGTCGGGTCATGGAAAAATAGTCAATCATGCGCGAGGCGATGTCCGGACTGAAGATCGCTTCGCCTCGTGCTACCGCGCGAATGGCACGCAGCAGATCTTCCGTTTCCGCATCCTTGAGCACGTAACCCTTGGCTCCTGCCCGCATCGCGGTAAATACCGATGCATCGTCTTTGAACATGGTGAGGATCAGGATGCGTGTTCCCGGCTTCAAGGCAATAATCTTCTGGGTAGCCTCGATACCGTTTAGTCCTGGCATACGAATATCCATCAAAAAGACATCCGGCTCCATCTCCGACGCCAACTGAACCGCTTCCTCCCCGTTTACCGCTTCCCCGATCAGCTCCAGATCAGGGGTGGTGGAGATGATCGTTCTAACTCCATGGCGAAAGAGCGGATGATCGTCAGCGATGGCGATACGAAGTTTTTCCATGTGATCCTTCCTCCTGTGTGGTCAACGGCAGATACGCCCATACACGCGTACCCCCGCTTTCATTTCGTTCGATGCTACACGATCCGCCGAGCTCGGATGCCCGCTCTCGCATGGAATGGAGCCCGAGACCGGTTGATCTGCGATCCGTACCGTGAAGCAGATTCCCCTCGCCATTGTCGGTGACCTCCAACTCCAGCGCAGCGGTCTGCTCACTTTTGAGCCTGATGCCAACTCGGCAGCATGTGGCTTTGGAATGACGTACCACATTGACAATGGCCTCTGTCAAAATCCGATAGGCCGCTACCTCTACGGCTGCAGGCAAAGGCTGCATCTGTGCGGGAGCATCCAGTTCAAACTGAATCGTCGGAACATCCTCCGAGCCCACGGCTCGATTCATCGGCCTGGAAATTTCCTCGATGCGTTCCCGGACCGCTCCGATCAGACCAAGCTCATCCACAGCGGGTGGACGCAAATCATCAACGAGAATGCGTATATCCGCTACCGTATGGCGAATAACCGAACGAATCTCCGCCAGAATGGATTTGGCTGTCTGCGGGTCCGAATCCAGCAGCTCTGCCGCTGCAGCTGCAGACAAATTTAGCGCTGCGAGCCGTGGCGCCATATCATCATGCAAATTTCGCCGCAGCCTGCGTCGTTCTTCCTCCCTTGCCATCACCAGACGGCCGCGTGATTCCTGAAGATCGGCCGCCAGAAGCTTCAAATCCATCGAAAACTTCACGCCTTGCACGATGGCTCCCGCCTGTCGGACCAGCACGTCAATGAAGTCGCGATCTGCGGGAGAAAAAACGGTATCAGGCGTGCGATGCGCAATTTGGACGGTACCCAAACGCTCTCCTTGATGAATCAGCGTGAACTGTTCATTCGCCTCCTGCGGCGCGCCATCTTCCGCTACAAGGACCGTCTCCCCTTCTTTATCCAGACAAAGAGAGACATAAGGTAAGCGCAGTGTTTCCCTGATCGTTTTGGCCACAATTCCGAGCACCGCCTCTGGCGAATGCGGCTGCTCCAGACGTTTGCCCAGCATGGCAAGCACGGTGTACGGGTCTCCCCCTCTTCCGTACATCATCCGGTTCACAAGCTGGTGCAGCCAATTTTTCAACGGCGTAAACATGACAGCGACTATCGCTGTTGCAAGGAGTGAAATCAGCAGCTGTGGGCCGCTTGCCAGAACCTCGTTGATATACCATGCGGCCAATACGTAAACCGACACAACAATGACGGTCAAAAAACCGTAGACAAGTGTCCGATTGAGCAACGGATCAATATCCCACAATCTGTGGCGCAGGATCGCAATCAACATCGTGGTCGGGATAAAGAGCATCACCCCGTGAATCCCGATCTCCAGCAGATAGAGCTGAATTGGATGCACAAGCAAGCTGGACTCGAACAAAATGTACACCACCGTAAGCCCAACCAACCCGACGAAGCCGACAAACAATCCATAAAGAACCCATTTGGTCTGCTGCCGTTCCACGGGCCCCATATCATACCGGTACCGGTAGGACTGAATATAGAGAAGACTCCCTGTCCACGCCAGCAGCCATATCCCGACCAGAAACTGTGACCAATCATACAAGTCCACCACCGTTCCTGGAAACAGTATTCCAGGCAAGCGGATGGCAATCACCATGCCGATCAGCCATGCTGTCCATTTCGGTACGAACCGCCCATTGGGAAAAAGCGCAAAAAACAGGGTGAAGACGGTGTACCCCATACCTGCATAAATCCGAACGATAATGGTAAACAACGGGTGCTGGGCAGACAAACTGTCCAGGATCGGTGTAAACGACACGCCAAAGGACGTCAGCGCCAGCGTCCCAAGCAGTCCCATCAGCTCGTGCTTCCGTTTTCTGTACATGAGAATCGCGGCTGCTATGTTCACTCCCCCGAAAATCACATAAATACCGCTATAGGCAAGCGCATATTGCGTAGGGGTCAGACCATGCTCGCTCAGCCATTCGGCACCGGGGGCCGGATTGTAAAACATGTCGCAATTCTGGTATGCGCAATGGTCTCGCAGATCGGAAAAAAAGAGCGGTACGCCCGCCATAAACAACAAAATGGCAAACAACGTAAGGGAGAGTACCACTTTTCGCACATATCTCAAGACCATCATCCTTCCTTGATTTAGGAAGATTATAACAAGAATGAATCTCTGTGTAATGCCTTTTTGGGTGCATTCCCAGTCAATTTCCCGACTTTCGGGAATCAGCTCCTCTTCCTGTCGGGAAGCCTTTTTCTGGTATGATGCAATCAACAAATGGTTCAACCAAATTGAGGGAGGAAACACAATGGTTCTCATTCCAGCGAAGTTTATCCGATTTTGCGGATGGCTTTTGTTGTTAGGGGGGCTGATGGGTGCAGCTGGTCAGGTCATCCACGCCCCGGATACCGCCGCCTCCGTGGAGGAAATCCCCAGCTTCCTGCCGGTAGCGGTTAATGTTCACGTCCTGCTCGCCTATGCGTCTACCTTTGTATTGATGGGGTTATCCGGCATCTTTTTGCGGCAGGCTTCCGCTTTGAAATGGTGGGGATGGCTAAGCTATCCGCTGCTGTTCATCGGCATGATGCTGGAGATTTTTCACGGTCCTGTGCAAATCCTGGCCTACCCGATTATTTTCAACTCCGTTCATACCCCAGCTGAACTACAGGCTGTATCTGATCAAATCAATAACCTGAGTGTAGATCAATTTCCTGCCCAATTGGCGGTATTGCTTCCGATCATGCCCTTTATTTTCCTCGGGTTAATTCTTTTAAGCGTCGCTACCCTTCGGGCACGTATTTTGCCAAAAGGACCAGCATTTGCACTGTTGTTTGCGTTGGCTTGTTCAATCGCATACTTCATTGCTCCGATTCATTTCTTTGAGATTTCCTTCTCTTACGTTTATCTCGCCTTGGCCTGGTACGGCTTCACCCTTGCATTCGACAAAACAGCCCTTTCCACCAGCCAAGGAAATTATAATGCCCCGCTTTAAGCTCTCCTGATTGTTTAGTAAGTTGTTCTCATCCCCCCCACCTAATACAGGAGTCATGACGATCTTTTTCCCCCATCGTCGTGGCTCCTGTTCCCCTTTTTGGGTCTTTCCATATGCAGTATGTTTGAAACTTTCCCAAACGCACCTGTCATGATAAGCTTTCCATGTAATGGCAAAATGTTGGTAAGAAGAAGTCGGACATGACGAATGACGTGTGAAATGCCGGTAGGTCCGAGCGAAACGTCCAAAAAGCGGCTGAGATTGGGTTGGCTTCATGCATACGTACTGATTCTAAAGGGTCAAACAAAGGAGGATAACCATGCAAATCAATCATGTGAATCTCCACGTTGATATCAAAGGCAGCGGCATCCCTTTTATCTGGGGACACGGTTTAACACACAATCTGCACACGCTTCAACAAATCATCTATATGGAGGAGTTGTCGCAAACCGCTACCGTCATCCGCTACGATGCCCGCGGCCACGGTCAATCCGATTCGTCCCCCAACCCTGCGGACTATACGTGGAGCAATCTGGCCCGCGACATGGTTTCCATTGCAGATTCACTTGAGATTGACCGGTTTGTTGCCGGGGGTGCCTCCATGGGCTGCGCCACCTCCTTATTTGCAGCAATCCAGCATCCGGAAAGAATATCCGGACTTGTACTTGCCCTCCCTCCCACAGCTTGGGAAAATCGTGCTTCCCAAGCGGAGCAGTATGAGAAAATGGCTCAATTCGCAGAGAAGAACGGAACAGCAGCTCTCGTCAAGGCCATGAGAAGCTTGCCTCAGCATTGGGCCACACAGTCTGCTTTCCATGAATTTGAGGATTCTCTTATGCAAATGGAACCTTCTTTGCCCACTGTTCTGCGGGGAGCGAAAATAAGCAACATGCCAGATGAAGAAACCATTCGGTCGATCCAAGTCCCTACCCTCATCCTTGCCTGGACAGAGGATCTGACGCACCCGCTTTATACTGCCGAGACACTGCATCGATTGATTCACGGTTCTGAACTGCACATTGCCGCAAATCTTGAGGAAGTGTCCAATTGGACCGCTCGCATCCGTCACTTTCTAGAACAGTTGTCCTCGTAAGGAAGCCGGAATTTGAATAAGAAGGAACGAAAAATGCCCTCCTTGGATTTCCCAGAGAGGGCATCGCTATGCTGTGCATCTTTTGGCAAAATAAAAGGACGCCAGACAACACCCGATTTGGGTGATCATTCTGGCGTACTGCCTCACCATAGAACGGGGCACTAAAGATTATTGTTTTGACTTTTCCTTTCTTCAATTGCTCGATCAGACTTCTTGTCTTTTTCTTGATTCTCCATCAATTGAATCAGTCGCTCCAGTTTATCATTCCGATCTTTATCATGCTGGGTCTTCGTCTTCATGAATTTTACCCAATTGACCAATACATAAATAATGAAAACATAGAACGCAAGCATCACGATCATTGGTATAAGTGCAAATCCAAATGCCGGGCCCATATCCATCATTTTCAAACAACTCACTTTCACGATAATCAATCCTGAAAATCACTCCATAACCACATATTACCACATTTATTCTCCCAGAGTAACCATGGTAGCGTTGCTTTGCTTCGGATCTGCAGGATTTCCCAGACATTTTTCCATCATCCCGGTATAAATCAGCAAGGATTTTAAAACATTACTGATGAAGGAGTGATGAAAATGGCTCAATTCAATGTTGGATTGGTTCACAGGCTTGCGGACCAAATGGAGAACCTGGCGATCAATATCAAAAAGCATGTAAACTCCCCAGACGAGCTCAACGAGGACATCAAGCAGATGACAAGTCTCCTCAACAGTTTTCAAACGTTATCCAAAGCTTCTGAAAGCAGTGGAGCCTATCCCATTGCAAAGGATAACGACGTCAGATAAGGCACAGATGAGCGGTTTCAAAAAAATGAAGCAGCCTAAGCCCGTATGGATATCGGGCTCAGGCTGCTTCCGAACACTTTTTGATTACTGCCTATGAGATTACTCGCTGACCGTTATCTTAATGGAGACCTTTTTCCCGCGATAGCTTGCCTCAATGGTTGCGTTTCCGGGGGCTACTGCGGTAATCAGGCCATCTTGAACCGTTACGACTTGTTCATCACTGGTGAGCCACTCCGCTTTGTCGGTAATGACTGCCTTGGTTTTATCCCGATAGTAAGCCGTCAGCTGAATCTGCTGCTGTTTCCCTGCACTCAACTTTACTCCCTTCTTGCTGGCACCAAGACGTTGCAGTACCTTCCCTTCTGTTACTTCAACCTTCAATTGTGCGGTTTTGCCTCCATACGCAACAGTGATGGTCGCTTTTCCAGGGGCAACCGCTGTTATTTTTCCCTCGTCTACACTTACGACGCTGGTATCATCTGAAGACCATTCTGCTTTCTCCGTTATTACTTCTGTCTTTTTATTGGAGAGCTTGGCTGTTGCCACCACTTGTTTCGTTTCTTCGGTCTCAAGCGACAAAGCATCCGGGGTCAGGCTCAACTCTTTTACGTATGCATTCGATACCGTTACATCGATACTGGTCGTTTGGTCCTCGAAGGAAACGGTAATGATCGCTTCTCCCTCTTTATTGCCTGCTTTAAGTGTACCTGCTTTTATCGTCACGATTGAAGAGGAGCTTGTTTTGTAAACAGTCTTCTTATTCAAGGTGATCTCTTTTTCCTCACCATCCGAGTAGACTGCATATACGGCTATCTTTTGCGTCCTTTTCGGCTTCAATCTGAAAGATGAGTCAGATACCTTGAGTCCAACAAGCTTGACTTCCTCGATAATCACCGAGCAAGAAGCCGTGAAATACCCATCCACTGTCGAAACTGTAATTGTCGCTTGTCCTGAAGAAACCGGTTGGACAAGTCCGTTCTGATCCACAGTCGCTACCGCCGGATTGCTGCTGCTCCAACGCACCTGTTGATCCGTTGCATTAGCAGGAGTAACGACCGCATGCAACGAAACGCCTGGATTCCCAAGTGACAGTTTCAGACTGTTCTGATCCAGACTAACACCTGTAACCGGGATCACGGGTGGCGGAATAACCGCTCTGCTGCGTGTGACGGTAATCGTATAAATGTTGGTTGAACCGTCCTGAGCTGTTATCACAACGGTAATCGGGTTCGAACCCACACCCAGTGGGATCATAGCAGAGCCGCTCGTCAACACAGTACCATTAACCGTGACCGTTGCATGGCTTTCTGCTACTGTTGGCGTTACAGCCACTTTGTCCACCCGATATGCCACATTCGCCGTGTAGCTCGTTGTACCCGATGTGAAGATCGGTGTCAATGTGCCCGCGCTCAACGTCAGATTGCTCAAATTCGCATTGCTTGAACCTGCACGGTTCACCGTAACTGAGTAGGTTCTTACTGTCGTCCCACCCTGTGCCGTTACGGTGATTTGGATCGGATTTGACCCTACGCTTAGCGCAACGGTTTTCGCAACTCCGCTCGTTGCATCCTCTCCATTAACCTGCACCGTCGCGGTACTGTCCGCTACCGTCGGCGTAATTTCCAGGCTGTTCACTGCGTTCGCAACATCCACTGTGTAGCTGGTCGTTCCTGACGAAAATGTCGGGGACAGGGTGCCTTGGCTCACTGTCACGTTGCTCAAATCCGCATTGCTTGAGCTTG
>JBLNEJ010000407.1:0-5414 GCA_050262535.1 Clostridia bacterium | reverse complement strand
CCAGGAAGCAGGCGCATCAGTTACGATCCGCAGAGTCAGATTGAACGCTACCATGGCGATGCAACCGACTCGATCAACTCCTCCTACGAGGTGGCAGGCTTGACTGAGCAAAGGGAACAAGATCTCCTTGATAGTCGCCGCAATCGTACTGAAGCCACGGATGCAACCAAGTACGAGACGAGCGCTGAGATAGCGCCACCGCTGCGCACACCGTTGGTCAATGATGCCCACGACCCCAAGCCGGATGAACAAGCGACAGGAACTGGTCTCGGGATGACCGCGATCGGTCTGTCGATCCTGTCTCTGTTTATTTTGCCGTATTTGACGGCACCGGTTGGGATTGTTCTCGGCTATATGGCCTTTCGTCGCAATACGCGCACGCTTGGGCTCTGGTCGATGATCATCGGTGCCTTATCGCTTATTGGAGCGCTGGTTGTTTATCCGTACCTGGTGGCCAGATAACTGGCAGAAAAGCCCTTTTCGGCTGCAATGCGGTCGGAAGGGGCTTTTTCCGTGCAAGCTACACGTAAAGCTTGGAAAAGAATGGAGTCAGCGCAGCAATCACAGCATCGCAAAAGACACCGGAACGCGTAATACGGCCACCAGTTAACAATCCGTAGGCTCCGCCTTCATGATTGCTGCCGGTCGTTCCGCTCAGCTCGTCAATCACTTGGCTGAGTTCAATGTTTTGCTCATACACACGCTGACCAATCTTGTCAGGGATGGGAAATTGTAGCCCTTTGCCGAGAAACAGGTTTTTTCCGTCCCAGGCTGCACATACCGAAATCAAATACCATCGCTGGGTAAACTCGCGGTCAAATGTGAGGCCACCTTCCAACCCTAGGCCAATCTGCGCTTCAGGTGTACGCGCCAATGCTTCCTTGGCACGATGGATCGCCCCTTGAGTTGTTTCAGCTTCCGTTAGCGGCTGGTCGGAGACGCCGCTTGGCACGGACAGACAAATCGGGTTTTGCCCGGTTGCCAGCAGGACAGCCTCCCGCTTCGCTTTGTTTTTTGTGCCAAGTGCAATCGTAATGTTGCCAGTATCCACATGTGTTCAACCTTTCTTCAGGAAGGATTGTACATGTAGTATAGCATCCCCGCTTGCGATGTTGCATCGGCCGGGGCTATTTCCGATCGGGATGCACTGTGGTATGATAAAGCGAAAATCAATCAATTGCAATGAACGAAATGAGGCGTATGGTGCATGAAATTTACCAAAATGCATGGTTTGGGAAATGACTATGTGTATATAAACTGCTTTGAAGAACCGCTGGAAGGTGTCGATTTGCCGGAGCTTGCCCGCAGGGTGAGCGACCGTCATTTCGGCATCGGGGGAGACGGTCTCATCCTGATCATGCCGTCGACAGTGGCTGATTTTCGCATGCGGGTGTTTAACAACGATGGCAGCGAAGCCAAAAACTGCGGAAACGGCCTGCGCTGTGTCAGCAAGTATGTGTTCGATCATGGCTTGACGAATCAACAATCGTTTTCGATAGAGACGCTTGGAGGCATCGTTCATCCGCAAGTAAAGACGGGCGATGATGGCAAAGTGGCGCTAGTCACGATCGATATGGGAGAGCCGCGGCTGGACTGCGCCGACATCCCGATGGTCGGACAGGAAACACAGCAGTTTCTTGAACAACCGTTTGTCGTGGATGGACGCATTTTTTCCATGACGTGTGTGTCGATGGGAAATCCGCACGCAATTTTGTTCATGGATGAGGTCAAAGGGGAAGACGTCCACGAATTCGGCCCGTTGATTGAGCACCATGCGTTTTTTCCGGAACGCGCGAACGTTGAATTCATCAAGGTGCAAAATCCAAAGGAAATTCAATTCCGTGTCTGGGAGCGTGGCTCCGGCGAAACGCTCGCTTGTGGAACGGGTGCCTGCGCCGCAGCTGTGGCGGCCATTCTTAGCGGGCAGACGGAACACAGCGTTACGGTACACCTGCTGGGCGGAGATTTGCAAATCGAATGGCGTGAAGCGGACAACCGTGTTTACATGACTGGAGCGGCAACAGAAGTGTTTAGCGGCGTTTACACTGGAGAAATACCCCGATTGGGATAAACGAATCAAGCCCCTGACAAGTACGAGATGTCAGGGGCTTTGCTATGCAATGTGACTAGCGTCCGGCAGTAACTTTGATGGCGGCCTGATGCTTAGGGTCAATCATATTGTCTTTATGTCGCAGACTGTTGAAAAGATCGTCCGATCCTTTGTTCCAACAAAAAAGTGATTGTCGCAAGCATCTTCGCTTAAGACAATCACGATTTATCCATCTGCATGATGAAGGGACTTTTGCCCGTATGTCATCTATCCGTTGTAGATCTCGGTCAGGTAGTCTGCTGTGTCTGAGGGCTCAAAGCCTTCCGTTGCGGTGCTGCTTTTTTCGAATTCCCTGCGCAGCCGCTTTAACTCGTCTTCCATCTTTCTGATTTTCTCTTCGATTATCACGCTTGAACTCATGTTGGTCGCTCCCTTTCGTGGTGTACTGATGATAATTTATTGACAATTCTAACAAGTTGGGCAGGGTAAGTAAAGATACCTGAACGAATGTAATCGCTTACGTTTGTGAATTTTTGGTGGAAACCGAACCAGAAACAGGGAGAGGTTGGGCGGACGACCCAGAAATTATTCATGGAAATGCTCTTGACAACCTAGTAATGAGTAGACTACATGGAGTATGATGAAAGGTGGATTTTATCGGTCATCATCGTGAAATTGAAAAACAGGCAGGTGGCTCACGTGATTTACCTCGACAACAGCGCTACAACACCTCCTTTTCCTGAAGTGGTTGAGACTGTACAAAAAGCGATGCTTTCTTACTTTGGCAATCCGTCTTCCCTGCACAAAAAGGGTGTAGAAGCGGAGGCTGTGCTCAAGCAGGCTCGTTCGATCGCTGCGCAAGCATTGCAATGCAAGCCAGCAGAAATCATCTTTACCTCTGGAGGGACGGAAGGGAACAATACCGCGATCAAAGGGATTGCACTCCAATACCAGTCGCGCGGCAAGCATATTATTACGACACAGGTGGAGCATCCATCCGTATATGATGCGTGCAAGCAGCTTGAGTTGCTTGGGTTTGATGTAACGTATCTTCCCGTAAACGAGGAAGGACGGGTTACGCTTGAGAATGTGAAGCAGGCGATCCGTCCCGATACGATTCTCGTGTCGATCATGCATGTGAACAATGAGCTCGGGACGATTCAGCCAATCAGTGAAATCGGTACCTTCCTGAAGCTGTACCCGCGCATCATTTTCCATGTGGATGCGGTGCAAAGCTTTAGCAAGGTCCCGCTCAAAATGAAGGAATGGGGAGTCGATTTGCTGACGCTGTCCGCGCACAAATTTCATGGACCACGTGGGGTGGGCGTCCTTGCCATGCGCGAAGGGCTGTCATTGTTCTCGCTGATGAGTGGTGGCGGGCAAGAAGGAGGGCATCGTTCAGGCACCGAGAATATCCCGGGCATTGCCGGCATGGCCAAAGCGATCCGAATGGTGAGCGAAAAGCAGGGGAAGAGCGTCATCCAGCTAAAAGTGCTCACCGACCAGATTCGGGATGGACTCCACGCCATTCCCGACTGTGTCATCAATACACCACAAGCCGGGAGCGCTCCTCATATCATGAACATTTCGTTTCCGGGAATGAAGGCGGAGGTGTTGGTGCACGCTTTGGAAGAGCACGGCATCATGGTTTCGACCAAATCCGCCTGTTCCTCCAAAGCACAGGAACCGAGCCGGGTCCTGCTGGCGGCCGGATTTTCGAAGGAGCGTGCGATTTCCTCGGTCCGTGTCAGCTTGAGCAACGAAACGACAGCGGAGGAGATCCGGCTGTTTCTTGATGGGCTTACGGCCAGCATCGCGAAAATCAAGCCCTATATGAAAGCGTAAAGGATGGACATTTTGATGAATTATGATGTGATATTGATACGTTACGGCGAGCTTGCGCTCAAAGGAAAAAACCGTGACATGTTCGAAGAAACGCTTGCACGCAATGTGCGTCAAATTTTGCGTTCCTTTTTCAAGGTGAAAATCAGACGCAGCTACGGCAGAATGTATATCGATCTGAACGGCGAGAACGCCCATGAGGTCATGGAACGTGTCCAACGCGTTTTCGGGATTACCTCGCTGAGCCCCGCAGTCGTGATCGAGCCGACTGAAGATGCGCTGAAAGATACCGCGCTCGCCTTGATTCAAAAGGTAGATCCTGCTCCCTCCACCTTCCGGGTGGAGACCCGCAGAGCGGACAAGCGTTATCCATTGCAGTCGATGGAAGTGAGCCGACTGATTGGCGGACACATTTTGCGCAATGTACCCGGAATCAAGGTGGATCTGCATCATCCGGAAGCAGTTATCAGTGTAGAGATTCGCAGCGAAGGCACTTTTTTGAGCTGTGAAACCATCCAGGCTTCTGGCGGTCTTCCCGTCGGTGCAAGCGGCAAGGTTCTCCTGCTGCTGTCAGGCGGGATCGACAGCCCTGTTGCTGGCTGGAAAATGATGAAGCGAGGCGTCACGCTGGAAGCGATCCACTTCCATAGCTACCCGTATACGAGTGAGCGCGCCTTGGAAAAAGTGCGCGATTTGGCGCACAAGCTGACACGCTGGGGCGGGACAATCCGGCTGCACGTCGTGCCGTTTACCGACATCCAGACGGCCATTCGCCAACATTGCCCGGAGGATTACACCATTACGATCATGCGCCGGTTTATGATGCGCATCGCCGAACAGGTTGCGAAGCGTACCAAAGCGTTGGCTCTGGCAACGGGGGAAAGTCTTGGACAGGTTGCATCGCAAACGCTGGAAAGCATGAATACGATTAACAATGTCATCGATATCCCCGTATTGCGCCCGTTGATCGGAATGGATAAGGAAGAGATCACAGAGATTGCACGCAAGATCGATACGTTCGAGCTTTCGATTTTGCCCTATGAAGATTGCTGCACGGTATTTACGCCGAAAAATCCAGTGACCCGCCCTAAAGTGGGTCTTGCTGAAAAATTTGAGGAGAACCTGGATATCGCAGCGCTCGTTGCAGATGCAGTGGAGCGTACGGAAGTAGAAGAAATTACGACGAAGCCGCGTGCGCTTGCACAAGATCTGCAGCTGTTCTAATTTTTTGTCGGGAGGGGACCGGAATGCTTGTCCGTTTTGAACGGAATGGCAAAATCAAGCATGGCTGGCTTGTTGCTGAGCAAAACAAGATCCGCGTCATCGAAGGGGATATTTACAAAAAAGAAGCAGCCAAGCCGATTATGACCGGTTTGGAAATTGCTGTGAGCGAGGTTGAATTGCTTTCGCCCTGCACACCGAGCAAAGTGATTTGTATCGGAGGGAATGAACGGGAGAAAACGGACGAGCTACTCGTATATACAAAAACACCTTCCTCAGTGATCGGATCAAACCAGCCTAT
>JBLNEJ010000406.1:0-5739 GCA_050262535.1 Clostridia bacterium | reverse complement strand
CAATGGCCCGACCGTTTCCTGAACCCGCACCTGTTACAATCGCTACTTTATTTTTCAATTTCATCTATGTTCACCATTCCTTCCAATTGTGTAATGTAGCGTTTCAAAATCTGCTTGTACGTCAAAAGCGAATCAATTTCCACATATTCATTTGGGCCGTGATGATTGGCACCGACAGGACCGAATTCAACCGCCGGAATGCCGTACTTGGCAAAAAAGCGCGTATCGGCTGAGCCATCCTGGCCAAACAGGACGATATCCTTGCCCGTGACCTGTGCAGTCGCCTGATGAAGACTCTGTACAAAAGGATCATGCTCATCGGTTGTCACCGGATAACCGTGCCGAATCAGCTCTACCCGCGCTTCGGGAACTGCCTGGCGTATCGAGGCAAGAATGGCATCAGGCTGCTGTGTCGGCAAATAGCGTATGTCGAGATAAAACGTGCAACGATCCGGCACCTGGTTCAGGGCAAGCCCACCTTCCACCTTGGCAAGATTGAACGAAGGTCTTTCAAAGAACCGGCTGCTCTCCTGCAAAAAAGCGAGCGACGTGATCTTGCTGTACTGTTCCATCGCGGTCACAATTGCATTTTTCCCCAACCACGGTCTGCTACCGTGCGCCGCAACTCCCGAGAACTCGACCTTGACCTGCATGACCCCTTTTGCCTGAACGGCAATGTTCAGATTCGTCGGTTCTCCGCAGATGACGAAATCCCCCCGGCTTCCTTGTTCTACAAGATAGGCCGTTCCCAATTCGCCACCTTTTTCCTCATCCGGAACAAGTTGCAGAATTATGCGACAATTAGGTGGGTTCAGGGCAGCCTCTGCGGTGAGCACCATCATGGCTGCTACAGCGCCTAGCATGTCGTAGCTGCCGCGACCGTGTAGCCTTCCTCCCTCAATCCTCGGGACAAAATTGTCAGGCTGTCCAGGAACAACGTCGAGATGACCATTCAGGACAAGCGTTCTGCCGGCCCTGACTTTGCCAATATCGGCCGTAACCATTTTCAGCCCCTGGTTTTCCCAGACTTGTACGGGAACACCGCGGCGTTGCAGCCAATCCGCACAAAATTCAACCGATTGGTTGATTCGTTCCGGGCTGGTACTCTCCATCTGGATCAGGTTGCTTGCCAATCGAACAAGAGTTTCTTCCATGCTGTTCACATCCTTTTCATCCTGGGCACTATGTCCTACTTCCCTTGTTCTATGGTGCTGACAACTTCACCCAACATGAATAGCAAGTATCGTACCAACCCGCGATTCCAGAAAGAAAGCCTTAAAATACAAGAAAATTTCTTTAAGGAAGTGCTTTTGAAGAAGCTGTTTCTTCTTTGTCGAGGAAGTATTTGCCGTGGCAAGTCCGAGAAGCTGTGCAGACGTATTTTTTCTTGCGCTTCGGTGATGATAATCACTCAGACGACTCAATTCCGGCACGATAACAAAAACGGGAGAAATGGGTGGAAATTCCCCATTACTCCCGTTTCACCCCATTTTCAAACAACTCTGATATCCTTTTTCTGTAAGAAGTATGCCGCCTCGACCAGTGCCGACCTCGATCAATCCATCCTCACGTAATTTTTCTATGAGTTTGCGAACTTCCGTCTCCGTGATGGTCATCCCCCTGCTTCGGGCATGGTCCACCAACGATCTGCGGCCTGCATTTTTTCCGCTTCTTTTGGCCGTATAAATCATCTCCAATATGACTCGCTCATCGACGACATTCGACCGATATTCCCTTGCCATCTGGTTGACCGCGTCGGTGTCTTCCTTGCCATTGAAGTCGTTCTCTCCCAATCCGGGAATATCCGCAGGCGACAGGTTGTCGTCGTTCATAAACGCGACGTATTCCATCGCATTCTCCAGCTCTCGCACATTTCCCCGCCATCTGTGACTGATCAGCGCGGCAAGCAGCGGCTTCAGGAGGTGTTTGCTCACTCCTCTTCTGTTGAGGAAATGCTCGGCCAGAAGAGGAATGTCCTCCTGACGCTCGCGCAGCGGCGGAATCTGTAACTGCAGAACTTTCAGACGATAATACAAGTCGGCGCGAAACGCCCCCTCATCCACCATCTTCGCCAAATTACGGTTCGTCGCAGCCACTACGCGTACATCCACCGGCAGCAGTCGGGTTCCCCCCACCTTCAAGACTTCTTTTTGCTGCAGGACACGCAGGAGACGGCTCTGCATATGGGGGGAAATATCACCGATCTCGTCCAAAAAGATTGTTCCTTTGTGGGCCTGTTCAAACAGCCCTGGTTTTCCCCCTTTGCGTGCTCCGGTAAACGCGCCTTCCTCGTATCCGAACAATTCACTTTCCAGCAGATTATCCGGCAAGGAGCTGCAATTGACGGCAACGAACGGAAAGCGCGATCGGGGAGAAGCCTTGTGGATCGCATGGGCGAACAGTTCCTTGCCCGTCCCGCTTTCCCCCAATACCAGCACGCTTAACTCGCTACTTGCCATTTTCGTCGCTTGTTCCACGACCTTTTTCATTTTGGGCGAAGCTGTTACCAGATCGTCAAACGAGTAGCGTGCTTCATACCCCTTTGCCTGCAGGCGCAGCTTCAGCTCCTGCTCCTCCACGCGTCTGGCCGCTTTTAGCGTCAGAACGCCGCCTCTTGACTGGCCATTCTCTTTGATCTCCTGCCTGTTCACCAAAACCTTTTGCTTTTTGATCTGGATCAAACAGTCCTTGCATTCCCCCTGCAGCTCATCCGGCTCTACCCCTTCTTGCGCTAGCAAGTCTTCTACTGCCTGATTCAACGCCTGTTTCGCCGAACATTGAAACAACAGCTCTGCCGCCGTGTTAAACAGCGTGATCCTCCCCGTTGCATCGTAGGTGATCACGCCATCCTGAACCATGTCAAGCGTTTGTTGCAGCAGTAGCTTTGTATGGATCAAGCCTTGCATGGTGATTTGGATTCCCTGGCTGCGTGTGACAATCTGTTCGGAATAGGCAGACAATATCTCCCTTGCTTCCTGATGCAGCAGGTTGAGCTGGGTCAAAATATCAACCAGCGTGCTGACATCGATCAGCCTTTCGCCGATATCGATAATTTCATTGACAAACTCCGGTACAAGCTGCCGTTCCCCTGGTGTAATTGCTGCCGTCAGCGGCGGGTATTGGTCCATCTCCGGGTAGCTCGGATACATCTCGATATGGCCTGCACCCATTTCGCGCAGCAGCGCAATCGTTTCCTCCGCCGAATCCTTGACATCGTTGACGACCAGCAACTTCTTCCCTACCGGAATCGCCATGACTTTTTCCCAGCTTTCCTTCGACAAGGTTCGACGGATGATCAGAATGACCGTTCCGGGCCTGATTTTCGGTGCCAACAGTCGTGTAAAGATGGTTTGGGTGCTGATCAGAACCATATCGTAATCGCTGTCGTTTTTCCACGTCTGGATGGAAAATCCTGAAAACGAGATAAATGCGCCAAACAGTCCCCTCAATTGATCAGTAATCGCCGCTGCCGTTCGGTCTGATCCGGCGATTATCGCTACTTTTTTCATACCTCCGATACGAAACACTCCTTACTAAAAAGCTTGTGCGATAAGCGATGGAATTTTTGGTTTATTCGAATGATTGAGCCTTTCTGTTAAATCGTACCCTACTTCGACAAAAAAATACACATTTTTTGGCACGTAACTTGCTTCTTACCTTCCTTTGAGGGAGTTTTTACATTCCATACCATACTTTACTAGGGAGTTGAAATCGATGCTACGCCGGAAGTTGCAGTTCTCATTTTTTGGCAAAAATTTAACCCTTTCAAGCCTGACGATTCTGTTAATGGGCTTGATGCTCGCACTAACCAGCTTTTGGGTGCAGGGAACACTCCTCCAGCAAAACCTGGATGAGCAAGCACGCGGGTTTGCCGCCTATGCGAAAGGAGACATCGAGATTGCAGACATCCAGAGCGCTTTTACCCATCATGATCCAAAAGACCCGGTTCAAGTCAAGCTGACCGCCGAGCTTGACCGCATGTCAAAAGAAAATCCGAATATTGCCCAGGCTTATGTTTTCGGAGCTGAGATGCAAAATGGCAACACGAACCTGACCATTGCCTTGCCGACCCATGTTTGGGAAGCGGGGTTCAAGGCTGGCGACATGTTTGAGCAGGCACCACAATGGGTTGCTACATATGAAAAAGTCATGCAGAGCAAACAGCCTGTGACGACAGAGGTGTACACCGATACATACGGTACATGGATCACGGTCCTGCAGCCGCTGATCGACGATAGCGGAAAAGTCATCGCCATATTCGGCGTAGATACGAATGCCGCGATTATCGACAACGGCAACATGGCGTTGCTGAAGTGGCTGGGGCTAGGCTTTCTTGTTTCGTTCATGATCGTCTTCTTGTTGCAATTCAGCTTCCTCCGTGCCTTCCTTTCTCCCTTAAAGGAATTGGTACACGTGATCGGAAAAATGAATGATGGTCATCTTGACGTGACGGTCAACGTCAAGCGCAAGGACGAGCTCGGGCAGTTGGCAGATCAAATCAACGGCTTGATTGTGCACTGGCGCAGCATCATCGAGACGGTGCAAAAGCACGCGGAGCATGCGGCCGCCTCTGCCAAGGAACTCGCCGAAAGCGCAGCGCAAAATACCGAAACCCTCCAGCAGGTGAGTGAAACAATTCATGATTTGGCGCTCGGAACCGAATCGAATTCCCGCTCCGCGAATGAAAATGCCCGCGTCATGACGGAGATGGCATCCGGCATCCAACGCATAGCCGAATCAACGGAAAGCGTTTCAGAGGCTTCCCAGGAAATGGCGCAAGAAGCAGCCCAAGGAAACAAATCCGTGAAAATGGTCATCGACCAGATGGATTCAATCAGCAGCTCGGTACAGCTATCCGCCACAGCGCTTGGCTCCCTGGAGCATCGATCACAGGAAATCGGCAAGATCGTCGATGTGATCACCGAGATCGCCTCGCAAACGAACCTTTTGGCCTTGAATGCTGCGATCGAAGCAGCAAGAGCTGGAGAGCACGGCAAAGGCTTTGCTGTCGTCGCCGATGAAGTGCGCAAGCTCGCTGAACAGTCCTCTCAATCGACTGCGCAAATCACCTTGTTGATTGAGGAAATTCGAAGCGATATGAAAAAAGCGGTGCAAAGCATGGGTCAAGGGACGGCAGAGGTGGAAACAGGAATTCACGTCGCGAAACAGGCGGGTGATGCTTTCCTGCATATCCTTCGCGCCACCCAGCAGGTTGTCGAGCAGGTCGTAGACGTTTCGGCTGTATCCGAACAGATGTCCGCTAGCTCGCAGCAGGTTACGGCAACAGTCCAACAGCTCGCTGAGACCTCCCAGGCTTCAGCCGACCAGATTACCACAGTAGCGGCTTCCTCTGAGGAACAATTCGCTTCCTTACAAACCATTTCCGAATCGGCCAAACGACTCAATCAGATGGCTCAGGAGCTTCGCACGACGATAAACGTCTTCAAGGTATAAGCCAAGTCCCTCCGGGTAAAAGGACCAATCTCCCTTTAACCGGAGGGACTGTTTTCTTCCACTCCCCCTTCCTTTCCTTTTGCCCTCTTTCTGGTATGATAGAGCGGATGAATCGTTTTCTTTCAAAAGAAAGGAATTGGGATATGAGTTTTTCAGTAAATCAGCGTGTCATCAAATCTCTTTGTGGCCAGTTCGCGTATGAGAAAGGCGCTGCCATTTACCGTGCTCGAAACGTGTTGATCACAAGTGAGGATGACGATCACACCACATACGAAGCGCTTGTCA
>JBLNEJ010000405.1:0-5294 GCA_050262535.1 Clostridia bacterium | reverse complement strand
GAGCGGAGAAGCGATTGGCGGGAAACAGAAGCGCCACCTTGAAAAGGCTCCGTAGCGTTTACCGCTTTGGCGCTTCCCCGCCAATCACTGCGCAGCGGCCAGTCCAATCATCCTCGCGGGGTGTAGACCGGAGCGCAGATCGGAACCCTGCTTCTCCCGTCCACCGCAGCCAGACGAAGAGCTATCTCCGCCGATACCCAATTTGCGCAAACAGCTCCGTCAACTCTTTCGGCTGTATATTCCGCCACTCCCCTTTTTTCAAATTCCCCAGCCGGATGTTCATGATCCGCACCCGCTTCAACCGCTTCACTTCATATCCGAACACTTTGCACATGCGGCGAATTTGCCGATTTAACCCTTGCGTCAAAACGATATTGAACACAAACGGATCGACCTGCGTTACTTTGCACCGCTTGGTCACGGTGCCCAGAATGCGCACGCCGGACGCCATTCCCCGCAGGAATTCGGGCGTGATCGGCTTGTTTACCGTGACAATGTATTCCTTTTCATGATTGTTCTCGGCCCGGAGGATTTTGTTGACGATATCCCCGTCATTGGTCAGAAGAATCAGCCCTTCCGAATCTTTATCCAACCGCCCAATAGGGAAAATCCGCTCGCGATGGTTGACGAAATCGACGATATTGCCCGGGACATGCTGCTCGGTAGTACAGGTAATGCCGGTCGGCTTGTTCAGCATGATGTAGACTGCGGCCTTTTTAGAGCCGATCGGCTGCCCATCAACCCGCACGTCATCGCCCTCGTTCACCTGGCTTCCGAGGTCAGCAACCTGCCCGTTAATGGTTACCCGCTTGCTCTCGATCCATTTGTCGGCTTCCCGTCTGGAGCATATTCCTGTTTCACTAATAAATTTATTGATTCTCATCGTTCCCGCTGCACCTTCTTCAAAAAAATTATATCGACAGAAGCATTTTTTCAGCCGTTCTGTTATGATGTTACGCAAAGAAACCGTTGGGAAGTGATTTCATTGCCAGCCGCTTTGGCGGAGGAAGGGATAACTTCACTCCGCACCAAAATTGCTACCATTCTCACTTTAGCACTGCCAGCCATGACGGAGCAAATCCTGCAATCATTGGTTGGATTTGTTGATATTTTGTTTGTCTCCCGCCTTGGCACCGTCGAGGTTGCAGCCGCAGGTGTCGCCAATGCATTCATGACGATCTATATGGCGATTTGCTTTGCACTGGGCATTTCCGCTTCCTCCCTGATCACTCGCAGCATTGGGGCGGGGGATATGGTAAAAGCGCGGGGGGTTGCGCGACAAGCGTTGTTTATGTCGGTGCTTCTGGGGTTTCTCTGCGGGATCATTACCCTTTTTCTCGCCGAACCGATGCTGAAGCTGATGGGAACAGAGCCTGCCGTCCTGAAAGAAGGTTCCACCTATTTGCGAATTGTCGGGATTCCGACCATCTTCCTTTCTGTCATGATTGTGGCGGGCAGCATTATCCGTGCTTCCGGCGACACCAAGACGCCGATGAAGGTCAGCTTCTGGATCAACCTGTTGCACATTCCGCTCGATTATGTCCTGATTTTTGGCATTGGCTCGTTTGCCGGTTGGGGGGTAGCGGGAGCCGCCGCCGCTACGGTGTTGGTCCGCGCCTTGGGCAGCATCGGTCTGCTCATCTCGTTAAAAAAGTCCGATCTCCACGTTTTCTCCAAAGACCCGGATGATACGAACCTGCTGCGAGATCCGTATACGATGCCGATGCTGAAGCTGTCCGTTCCCGTCATGGTCGAACGGCTGCTCATGCGACTGGGCGTCATCATTTATTACAGCGTGATCATCAATATCGGGACGAATGCCTACGCCTCGCACATGATTGCCTCCAACATGGAAATGGTGGTCATTTTGGCGGGAGCCGGGTTCGAAGTCGCCTCCTCCATCCTGGTCGGCCAGCATGTCGGCGCAGGCAAATACCGGGAAGCACGTTCCTTTGCGATGCTGAACATGGGCATTGCTGTCGGCTTGATGTCGCTCGTCGGGATCGCCTTGTTTTTTCTGGCCCCGTGGATTGCCGGCTTCTTTACGCAAGATCCGGTCATTATCGACATGGTGACGATTGCTTTGCGCTTCATGGGTGCGTACCAGCCTGGACTGGCCATCCTGCTCATTCTCGCCGGGGCGCTGCAAGGCTCCGGCGATACGAAAACACCGATGTACAGCACGTTTATCGGCATGTGGCTGGTGCGCCTCGTCCTGATCTATATTTTCGGCATTCGCATGAACATGGGGATCGGCGGCGTCTGGTTCGCCATCACGATCGATGTGTATGTACGGGCAATTTTTCTTTCGTTCCGCTTCCATCAGCGCTTTCGCCGCTTTGAACGGATGCAGCTGCAAGCAAAAGGCACCCCCGCGTAGGAGGTGCCTTTTGCCTTGCTCTTCATCTATTCACGAATTCAGTTCCTTCCACTCCTCGTCCGTAAACACCCTTGAACGGGTGAGAAAACGAACGCCTTCAGGACCTTCCACGGAAAACATTCCGCCTCTTCCCGGTACCACGTCGATAATCAGCTGGGTATGCTTCCAATATTCGAACTGGGCGCTGCTCATGTAAAAGGGGCAGTCACCGATTTCCCCCAGCTTCACATCGTGATCCCCAATGAGAAAATCACCCTGCGGGTAGCACATGGGAGAGCTTCCGTCGCAGCAGCCACCCGATTGATGAAACAACAGCAGCCCATGCTTGGCCTTCAAATGTTCAATCAACTTAAGCGCCGCGTCGGTAGCCAGAACGCGCTTTACGGTTTCCATGTGCGCCTCGCTTAGAAGAAGCCAAGTGCGTTCGGGCTGTAGCTCACCAGCAGGTTTTTCGTTTGCTGGTAGTGGCTGAGCATCATCAGATGATTTTCGCGTCCGATTCCGGAGTTTTTGTAACCGCCGAACGCTGCATGGGCCGGATATGCATGGTAGCAGTTGGTCCATACGCGGCCAGCTTGGATTCCTCTGCCCATCCGGTAAGCTGTGTTCATATCGCGGGACCATACGCCTGCACCCAGTCCATACAAGGTGTCGTTGGCGATTTCAAGCGCTTCCTCTGCATCCTTGAAGGTTGTGACCGATACAACTGGACCAAAGATTTCTTCCTGGAAAATCCGCATTTTGTTATGACCCTTGAAAATGGTCGGTTTGATGTAGTAGCCTCCAGCGAGGTCATCCGCGAGCATGTTGCGCTCGCCACCGATCAGGCAATCTGCGCCTTCCTGCCTGCCGATATCGAGGTAGGACAGGATTTTTTCGACCTGCTCCATCGATGCCTGCGCACCGATCATCGTGTCGGTATCGAGCGGGTTGCCCTGCTTAATTTTGCCGACGCGCGCAACGGCTCTTTCGATGAATTGATCAAAAATGCTCTCCTGGATGAGTGCACGCGACGGGCATGTGCACACCTCTCCCTGATTGAGTGCAAACAGCGCAAAGCCTTCCAGCGCCTTATCAAAAAACGCGTCATCCTGAGCCATAATGTCCTCGAAGAAGATGTTTGGCGATTTGCCGCCCAGTTCCAGCGTGACCGGAATCAAGTTTTGCGAAGCATATTGCATGATCAGACGGCCTGTTGTCGTTTCGCCGGTGAAGGCGATCTTGGCGATGCGGTTGCTCGATGCGAGCGGTTTGCCCGCCTCCAGACCGAACCCGTTCACCACGTTGACAACGCCAGCCGGCAACAGGTCCTGGATCAATTCCATCAATACGAGAATGGATGCCGGAGTCTGCTCTGCCGGCTTCAGCACAACGCAGTTGCCCGCAGCCAATGCAGGTGCAAGCTTCCATGTGGCCATCAAAAACGGGAAGTTCCACGGAATGATTTGACCGACAACACCCAGCGGCTCATGGAAATGATAAGCGACTGTGTCGTTATCAATCTGGGAAAGGGTTCCTTCCTGGGAACGTATACATCCGGCAAAATAACGGAAATGGTCGATTGCCAGCGGAATGTCCGCTGCCAATGTCTCACGCACCGCCTTGCCGTTGTCCCACGTTTCAGCAACGGCGAGCATTTCCAGATTGGCTTCTATCTGATCGGCAATTTTATTCAAAATTGAGGCTCTCTCCGCTACGGATGTGCGTCCCCATGCATCTTTCGCCTCATGGGCAGCATCCAGCGCGAGCTCAATATCTTCCGCAGTTGAGCGTGGCACTTCGCAGAACACTTTCCCATTTACCGGCGATACATTTTCAAAGTACTCGCCTTTTACCGGAGCGATCCATTTGCCGCCAATAAAGTTTTCATAACGAGGCTTGAACGTCACTTTCGATCCAGATTGTCCAGGTTAAGCATAAATCATAAAAAAACCCCTCCCCTATGTAAATGTAATGTTCTTACACAAATAGGGAATAGCAGATACCATGCCAGCGCTTACATTGCTGTCTTGACAGGGTTTTTCGCTGTGACTGCCGATTCCAGTTGCTCCATATTCGAACATGGGAGTGTTCCATTTCGGAACACCTTTTGGACTATTCGGACAATGATAAAACAAACATGCTATACTGAACAAAAGAGATCATTCACGTGCATAAGGGAGGGGTTTTTCCTTGGCATTTCTGCAGTCTGCGGATTCGTCCGTTGTGGTCACTCGTTCTTGGCAGCGCTGTCAACTAACAGGCCTATCCCCGAAAGACCAGGTAAATGATCAGATTATTACCGGAAAGCAAATCAAAGAAATCATCAAGGAAAACCAGGCGATCATTCATTACACCATCCAGATTTTTGAAAAGCTGTACCCGTTTCTGCGCGAGCTCGGCCACATTGCCATGCTGGTCGATCGGCACGGCACGATCATCCATACGATCGGCGACCCCGACTTTACGACCCGTGCGCAGCGCGTACAGCTTCAGGTTGGCGCCAACTGGGATGAACGACGTAAAGGCACCAATGCCATCGGCACGGCACTGGTAGAAGCGCAGCTGATCCGCATCCATGCTGACCAGCATTTTTTCGAGGAAAACCAGTTCCTGACCTGCGCGGCCTCTCCTGTATATGACTCCGTTGGTCAATTCCTCGGTGTGATCAATATCAGCGGAATGAAGGAAGGATTTCATCCCTATACGCTTTCGCTTGCCAGCATTGTTTCTGATTCCTTGCAGAACAAGCTGTTGCTGGAGGCTACCCGCCAAGAGCATCTGCTCACAGTAAAGGAATTGGAGCAGGTGACGGCCAGCCACCAGCTTCCGCTCCTCTCTCTCGATCGTGACAAACGAATCGTCCGCGCCAATGAAGCAGCCTTTCGTATTTTGGGCAAGGATTGCATCGGGAAGGCTTTTGCCGGAAAAAAAG
>JBLNEJ010000404.1:0-6552 GCA_050262535.1 Clostridia bacterium | reverse complement strand
CCTTATGCGGATGGCCGCGATTCATACACCGTCGCCTTTGGCTACGGCAATGGGACTTGTCGCTGCCATTTTGATCGGGGAGGTGGCGATTAAGGTCGGTCTGTTCTCTCCGGAGGTGATTCTCTATTTGGCTCTGGCTGCCGTGGGGACGTTTGCTACACCAAGCTACGAACTGGCTTTGGCCAATCGGCTTGTGCGGATTTTTTTGCTAATCCTGGTTGGCTTGTTTTCAACCATTGGCTTCGTATTTGGAATCGCGGCAGTGCTGATCCTGCTTGCTTTCACCCGTTCACTTAATACTCCTTATTTGTGGCCGTTGATTCCGTTTAATTACAAGGCGATCAAGAGTATTTTTATTCGGATGGCTGTTCCTTTCATGAACAAGCGGCCAAGTATTGTCAAATCGCAAAATCCGCAGCGGCAATAGCGGAAGCCCATTGTCAAGGGCGGATTTCCTATGATATATTTAAAAATAATTTACTCAAGTAAAGAGTGGTAACTGGCGCATTGCGTCAGTTGTTTTTCTTTACGGTCATACGGGAGAAGATCGAGGGGGAGCCAGAAGATGTTTTTACACGGTACGAGTCGAATCAATCAATTGGGGCATTTGGAAATTGGCGGCTGTGATACGACCCAGTTGGCACAAGAATATGGGACACCGCTGTATGTATACGATGAGGAGCTTATTCGCAACAAGTGCCGTGCCTATGTAAATGCATTTCGCGAAAGCGGCTTCCGCTTTCAGGTAACATACGCAAGCAAAGCGTTTTGCACAATGGCGATGTGCAAGCTGGTGGAAGAGGAAGGATTGTCGCTTGATGTTGTATCGGGCGGTGAGCTTTATACCGCGTTGTCTGCGGGCTATCCATCAGAAAAAATCCATTTTCATGGCAACAACAAGTCGCCCGAAGAGATCATCCAGGCACTGGATGCCAATATTGGATGCTTCGTCGTTGACAACTTTTACGAAATGGAGCTTCTGCATGACCTTGCGTCGGAACGGAGCAAGCAGGTCAATGTCCTGCTTCGTGTGACCCCTGGCGTCGAAGCACACACACATGAATACATTTCCACCGGACAGCAGGATTCCAAGTTCGGTTTTGATTGCAAGAGCGGCCAAGCTTTGGAAGCGATCGGTCGTTCGCTTGAGTTAGCCAACTTGAACTTGCTGGGGGTTCATTCCCATATCGGTTCACAGATTTTTGAAACCGATGGCTTTGTCATTGCAATCAAAATGCTGATCGAGCTGTTGGCTGAAGCGAAACAAAAACTGAATTTTGAAGCGACAGTGCTGAATGTTGGCGGCGGCTTTGGCATTCGCTACGTTGAAGGGGATACTCCTTTGCAACCGGGTGATTATGTCAAGGCGATTACCACTGCTGTTCGTGAGCAGTGCGCTGCAGCGAATGTATCGTTGCCGGAAATGTGGATTGAGCCGGGCAGAAGCATTGTCGGAGATGCAGGAACAACACTTTACACGATCGGTTCAAGCAAAACGATTCCGGGGTTGCGCAAGTATGTGGCGGTGAATGGTGGTATGACCGACAACCTTCGCCCAGCGCTTTACCAGGCACAGTATGAAGCAGCTGTCGCCAACCGGATGAATGCGAATGCAGACGAAACCGTCTCGATTGCCGGAAAATGCTGTGAGTCGGGCGATATGCTGATATGGGATGTAGCGCTTGCCACACCGCAAGCGGGTGACATTTTGGCGGTTTCGAGCACGGGTGCATACGGATACGCAATGTCCAACAACTACAACCGTTTGCCGCGGCCCGCAGTGATTTTTGTGAAGGACGGCGAGGCAGAGCTGGTCGTTGCCCGTGAAACGCTGCAAGACATCGTGAAAAATGACAAGCTTTTGCAAAAGCAACGAATCTAGTCAAGGATGGGAGAAACAGCGATCGGAGAATACGGTTGCTGTTTTTTTGTGCATAAAGCATATTCACATAAGCTTAACCTCAGCTCCACAATTGGTTTAAACAGACTTGCGATAATGAGCGCAAAGGAGGAAAGATTCCCCATGTTTTTTTCCTGGTTGCAATCACTGCGCAAGGCTTCGTTCATCATTCGAGAGAACAGCGTTGACTTCAAATCGGCGATCGCGCACGAGATGCGCAAAGAGTCAGCCGTAGTTTTGTTTTATGTGGATATCGTGCGGTTGACCGAAATCGAAAACCGGTATGGAGACATGACGGCAAAGCGTGTGATTACAAGATACGAACATGTTTTGCCAGAGGTTGCGCATTCTATACTGGGAATCAAAGGCGCTGTTCTGGGGATTCTCAAGCTTTGGGGCGACGACTATGCTGTATATGCCTCCTTTCCGAAAGGAACCAGTGAGGAAGAATACCGAATGCTTTCCATCAGCATGCAGGAGCGAGTGGAAGTGTTGATGAACCAGCAAATTAAGCTGGTAAATAAAGAGGACTTGCGCATCCACATCGGATACGCGGAGCTTTCCGGTCGGGATGCCGCGAAAGAGATGTATACCTCGATGAAGCGCGCGGTCCACATGGCCAAATACGGGTTAACCTCTGAAAAATATCGCCACGTCCGACAGTTTCATCAAATTCTCAAAGAAGAGGACGTGCATATGCTGTTTATGCCAATCGCGTCGCTGAAGGACGGGGAACCTCTTGGCTGGGAAGCGTTGGCCAGGGGGCCGGAGCAAAGCGAATTTTACTCGCCTGCTTCGCTGTTTGCCTATGCCGAAGAGACGGATTCGGTCTTTCGCTTGGAACAAATTTGCCGCAAGAAAGCATTGGAACAGCTTCGTTATTTGAAGCCCCACCAAAAAATGTTCATTAACTTGGACCCTCGTGCCATTGACGATCCATTTTTGCTTCGCGGAGGCGGGTTACACCTGTTGGAAGAAGCACAGTTGAACCCGGGCAATATCGTGTTTGAAATCACAGAGCGGCATGCGATCACGAATTATCGGGAATTTCGCAAGGTGATCGAAGAGTATCGCAAAAAAGGCTATCTGATTGCAGTGGATGATGCAGGAGCCGGGTATTCCAGTTTGGAATCGATTACAGAAATTTATCCCGATTTCATCAAGCTGGATATGTCGCTCATTCGCGGGATTGATACGGATTCCATCAAGCAAGCGCTCCTGGAAACATTCGTCCAGTTTGCCGCCAAGGTAAAATGCAAGATCATTGCGGAAGGGATTGAAAACGAGCGGGAACTCAAGACGCTCATGGATTTGGGCGTTCCGTACGGACAAGGCTTTTTTCTGGGGAAACCGGCAAAAGGGATGACGCAAATCAAGGGAGACGCGCTAAACTATATCCGCGCCCTGACCAGCATCCAGGCAAGGAGCATCCAAACCCAGTCCTCCTATACAGCGACTGTCACGGAAATCATGACCAAAACGCTGGTTGCGGATAAAACGACCCGCGTCCGACAAATGCATCAGCTGTTCGAGCAAAACCAGCGAATCGACAGCATTGTGATTCTCGATGAGAACAAGCCGATCGGCATGCTGATGAGGTTTCATCTGTATCAGATTCTCGGCGGTCAATACGGGATTGCGCTCTATTATGAACGTCCGGTTTCACAGGTCATGAACCACAATCCACTGGTCGTCAGCCAAACCGCCCTGATCGATGAGGTAGCAAAGCTCGCGATGGCACGGGATGCGTACCATCTTTATGATATGGTCGTTCTCACCGATCAGCAGGGCAACTATTCGGGTGTCGTTTCTGTCCAAAGCCTGCTGGATAAGATGGCTTCCATCAAATTGGAGCTGGCCACATTCGCCAATCCCCTAACCGGCTTGCCAGGCAATATCCAGATTGAGCGAGAGTTGGCCAAGAGGCTTACACGTGGGAATGAGTTTGTCGTCATTTATTGTGATCTCGATCGTTTTAAATGGTTTAACGACCAGTATGGCTTTGAAACCGGGGACCAAATCATACGCCGGACCGCCCAGCTGTTGAAAAATGCAATCGTGGCAGAAGGAAGCCCTGATGATTTTATCGGACATATTGGTGGAGATGACTTCCTTATGATTACAACACCCGAAAGGCTGCTTGATGTGACCGCATACGTGATGGAGTCGTTTGACAGCACCCACGCAGACTTGTATAAACGCGGTAAGCACCATGTGGATGAATGCCCTGTCCTTTCCTTGTCGCTTGCCGGGGTGTACGGCCATTGGGAGCGCTTCACCAATGTCGAGGAAATCGCTGAGCAAGCCGCAGTCATGAAAAAACGCGCGAAACAGTTGCCAGGCACTTCTTTCGTGACTGATTATCCACCCTACACCGCAACCGTCGAGGCAGGCTTGCTTGCAGCCGAGAGAACGGCTAATATAGAGAGGATGTAATCCGTAAGGGAGGTTTATCCATGAAAACAGCAAAAATCACGCTTGAAAACGGTAAAGAAGTCACATTGGAAATGTATGATGAAGCGGCTCCTGGAACCGTTGCGAACTTTGAAAAACTGGCAAATGAGGGCTACTACAACGGCCTTTCCTTTCACCGTGTCATTCCGGGCTTCGTAGCGCAAGGCGGTTGCCCATACGGAACCGGTACAGGTGGTCCGGGGTATACGATCAAATGTGAAACAGCAGGCAATCCGCACAAGCATGTAAAAGGTGCGCTTTCCATGGCACATGCAGGTAAAGACACCGGCGGAAGCCAATTCTTCATCTGCTACGATGCGTTCCCTCATCTCGATGGCGTACATACCGTATTCGGCAAAGTGACGGAAGGTATGGAGCATGTAGACGCGATCAAGCAAGGCGATAAAATGAAGGAAGTAAAAGTATTCTAAACAGTTCGCTTGTAAAGAGGCATCGGTCGTTGCGGCTGATGCCTCTTTTCCCTTTGCTTTTTGCTTGTTTCATCCGGTATCTCTTGGTATGCTAATACGTAGTCGTTTTTCCTCAGGAGGTTTTCCATGGATTTTTCCAACCTGTTTCATTTTGATTGGAAAAGCGTGCCATTCCGCATGATCGCGTTTGTCATTGCTTTTTCGCTGCATGAATGGGCGCACGCCTTCGTCGCGTGGAAGTTGGGTGACAACACAGCCAAAAATGAAGGAAGGCTGACCGTAAATCCGATCCCGCATATCGATCCGTTCGGGCTGATTCTGATTTTGTTTGGCCCGTTTGGGTGGGCGAAGCCGGTGCCGATTAATCCGTTTCACTTTCGCGGAAACAAGCGATTGGGGATAGTGTATGTTTCTGCAGCAGGACCGTTTGTGAACTTGGTATTGGCGCTGCTTTTTACGACGCTTTACCTGTATCTGGTTAAAGAAGGAATTATGGGCACATTGACGGAAAAATCACTGTATGCCGTCACAACCACCTTGGAGGCATGTATTGGCATTAACTGTGGTTTGTTTGTCTTTAACCTTATTCCAATTCATCCGCTTGACGGTTCAAAAATTTTACGTTTTCTTTCTCCGGCAAGCTGGGACCCTTTTTTTCACAAGCTGGAAATGTATGGGCCCTGGTTCCTGCTATTGATGATTTTTATCCCAGGAATCAGCAAAATTGTTTTGTGGGTTCCACTTGGCTTGTTGATCGATAATATTTTCGCGCTTGCAGGTAAAATTCTCGGCATTGTATAGCGACTCTCGTTACTTTCTTACATAAAAAGGAGAATTCACATGACACAACGCAAACTACGACTCATGAGCGGCATGCGCCCAACCGGCGAACTGCACCTCGGTAACTATCTCGGTGCACTGGAAAACTGGGTGACACTGCAGGATGAGTATGAATGCTATTTCTCGGTAGTAGACCTGCACGCCCTGACGACCGCCTATGCGGAAACTGAGCATTTGCAAAAGCGGATGCGCGAAATGGTGCTCGACTGGCTCGCCGCTGGATTGGACCCTGACAAATGTGCCATTTTCGTTCAATCCGAAATCAAGGAAATCGCCGAGCTGCATACGCTTTTTTCGATGGTCACTCCGCTTCCATGGCTTGAGCGCGTTCCAACCTACAAAGACCAGCTTCAGCAATTGAAGGAAAAAGAAATCAATACATATGGCTTCCTCGGTTATCCGCTGCTGCAGGCCGCCGACATTCTGATCTGCCAGGCTGAGGTTGTGCCAGTAGGCGAAGACCAGCTGCCTCATCTTGAATTGACACGAGAAGTGGCTCGCCGCTTCAACCACCTATACAATGCACAGATGTTCCCGGAGCCGGAAGCGCGCCTGAACAAAATCAAGCTCTTGCCTGGTCTCGATAACCGCAAAATGTCGAAGAGCTACCAAAACTACTTGGCCATGACCGCCAGCACTGATGTGATCAATACTAAGGTTCGTTCCATGGTGACAGATCCAGGCCGTATCCAGAAGACTGACCCGGGCAATCCGGATATTTGCGCGGTGTATGCTTATCACAAAATTTTCAATGAGCCGAATGCGGTCGATGTAGAACAAAACTGCAAAGCCGGCACGATCGGCTGTGTAGACTGCAAGAAGCGCTTGGCAAACGTCCTGCATGATTTGATCGGACCGATGCACGACCGCAAAGAAGAGCTGCTCAAGCGTCCGGATTACATTCGTCACATTTTGGATGAAGGTGCT
>JBLNEJ010000403.1:0-2535 GCA_050262535.1 Clostridia bacterium | reverse complement strand
GCGATCGTCGGCGTGACGATGCTGATCGGGATCGTTGTCTCCAATGCGATCCTGCTGATCGACCGCATCAATGTGCTTCGAGATCGTGGCATGGATTTGCAGGAAGCGATCATCGAGGGTGTGAAGGATCGCGTACGCCCCGTATTGATGACGAAGCTGACCGCGATTCTCGGGATGCTGCCGATGGCGCTTGCATTTGCCGAGGGTTCGGACTTCCATGCGCCGCTGGCGACAGTCGTGATATTCGGACTTGTGTTCCATACGATTATTACACTGATTCTCGTCCCTGTGCTCTATTCGCTGTTTGAAGGCATGTTCGCTCGCTTCCGCGCAAGACGAGAAGCGCGCAGAGCAAAAAAAGCGGCGAAAACAGCTGCACCGGTTTTGGAACCATAAACGGTAGTGTTTGAAAGAGGCTTGCCATGCAAGCCTCTTTCGTTTGTTCATGTGTTGTTAACATTCACGTTCTATAGTGGTCTTCAGTACCCCGTCGAACCTGAGAAGGTTGCATCGACATCAACGCTTCTAGTAATATGGTGGGCAGGATTGAAAGAACCGGGAGATGTTCGCTAACGTACAACAGGAGTGACAGGGAGGAATGGTTGTGAAAGTGACGATACTAGTAGCTGACGACGATCAGCATGTGCGGGAGCTAGTCCGCTTTTTCCTGGCAAAGGAAGGTTACCACGTTGTGGAAGCAGCGGATGGTCAAATCGCCTCCGAGCTACTTGATCGTGAACAAATCCATTTGGCTGTCGTCGATGTAATGATGCCGGGGAAAACAGGATGGGAGCTGTGCCGGGAAATTCGTGAAACGTATGACATCCCTGTCATCTTGCTGACAGCCAAGGGAGAAGTCAAAGACAAGGAAAAAGGCTTTCTGGCAGGTACGGACGATTATGTAACCAAGCCGTTTGAACCACGGGAGCTTTTGTTTCGGATCAAGGCGCTTCTGCGCCGCTACCAGATGGTTAACCAGCAAGTCATCGTGATCAACGAGACCGTCATTGACCGCACCAGCCATGTGGTAAAGGTCAAGGATGAAGTGATCCATCTTCCGCTAAAGGAATTTGAGCTGCTTGTCCAGCTGGCAAGCTTCCCCGACCGGATTTTCACGCGAGAACAGCTGCTGCAGCTCATATGGGGAGCGGATTATGAAGGGGAAAGCCGGACAATTGATGTGCATATCAAGCGGCTCCGGGAGAAATTTTCCGATCAGACAAGCGACTTCGTCATTTCAACGGTGCGCGGATTGGGCTACAAGCTGGAGGTCATGAACACGTGAAATCATTGTATTTTCGGCTTGTCCTGACATTCCTCGCGATTATCCTGATCAGCAGCGTTTTTGGCTTTCTGCTAGCGAATATGTATTACCAGAACAATCTGAAGGCGTTTAACGAACAGAAAATCACAAGAATCGGCGAAGAGATTGTGACCTTGTATGAGAACAAAACAGCGCTCGATTTGCATGAGTTCCTTACAAAAGTCGCCAACATGAATTTTCAGCTCTATCTGTTTGATGAAGAGGGAAAAGCCTCAACCTATGGCGCACCTTTTCGCGATACCGAGATTGAGCCGGCGGTTGTGCAAAGCGTCCTCGACGGTCAACTATATCGTGGCATCACCAAGGAAAAAGGGGGCTTGTTCGTCACCGGATTCTTTGAAAACACGTTAAAAAACAGCATCGGCCTCCCACTTAAAGCCGACGGAAAACGATATGCTCTTTTTGTGCGGCCAAACATCGAGCAGCAATTCGGCGAGGTACACATCTTGTACACCTTGCTTTTGGCAGCGACCTTTTTGCTGAGCATTGTGTTCGTCCTGATCTTTACCCGTTACCTTGTGAAACCGATCAAAAAGCTGACCAACGCGACCAAACAGCTTGCAGAGGGCGATTACAATGTGCGTTTGGACATCGAACGCAAGGACGAGATTGGCGACCTCGCAAGCCACTTTGCCCAAATGACGCATGAGCTCAAGCAGTTGGAGGAGATGCGGCAGGAATTCGTGTCAAATGTTTCGCATGAAATCCAATCTCCGCTCACATCAATCCAAGGTTTTACGCAGGCGATCCAGTCAGGCGGAGTCACACGGGAGCAGCAGGAAAACTATTTGGCCATCATTGAACAGGAGAGCCGCCGGCTGTCATCGGTCAGCAAGCAGCTGCTAACGCTCGCATCTCTGGAAAAGGAGACAAGCTTGTATGAGCCGTCGGTCTATCGTCTCGATGAACAGATTCGCAATGTCCTCCTCATGCTGGAGCAGCAATGGAAGGAAAAGCAGCTGGATATTGACCTGGAATTGCCGGAAACACGCATCGAAGCAGATCAGAACCTGTTAAATCAGGTCTGGATTAACCTGATTTCCAACAGCATCAAGTTTACAGAACCGGGAGGGGTGCTCTCGATCGGGATTCACTATGACAAAGGAATTGCGGTAACGATAAAAGACACGGGCATCGGGATCTCGGAAGAAGAGCTGCAACACGTTTTTGACCGGTTCTATAAAGGGGACAAATCCCGCAACCGCAAGTAT
>JBLNEJ010000402.1:0-5635 GCA_050262535.1 Clostridia bacterium | reverse complement strand
CGGGCTCGCGGTGGTCTCTTGAATACGACACGGGTGATCTAAACGACCGGGGGAACAAACAGCGCAAAGACAGGTGCCGCAGCTCCCCAAACGACAATTCAGGCTGCCCCCGGAACCGAGCCTGCGTCAGACCAGCAAAATGCTACGCTTCAAGCGCCTTCAGTTGCCAAGCAAGCGGATGCACAAGTAACGCCGTTTCAGGCCACCGCCCCGGCCCCGGCTGCTTCAGCATCGCAAACAGCTGGCCGGGTGACGATGGCCAACCGTTCAAAGCATGAATTGAAGGCTCAACCGCCCGCATTGCCCAACAGATCTGACGTGCCTGCATCGGAAGCACCTGCGGAACAGCCAGCCACCCATACACCCGAGCAATCAATGAAGACTGCTGCACCTGAACCGGACGCCGACTCGCAAAACTTGATGAGTGCGTTTGCGGAAAATCCGGAAACCGATCAACAAAGAAGCGCAACGGATCAAGTCCAAACGACTTTGCCCGAAGGCGCTTCCGGAAAAATGGCTCTCACAGCGGAAAATCCGATTACAATCTCTACCTTCTCCGATGTGGATACTGCTGTACAAGCATCAGATCTGCCCGTACCGACATTGTCGAAGCCGCCATCTGACTATACGCTCGGGACGCTGACGGTACAATATGAATCCCAGACGAGCAAGCACGTCAGCTCCCTGCGCACCTCCTATCAACAGACCAACACAGGAAAGCAGATTACCGTAGATGTGACGCCCAATCCTCAGGGGAAGCGCAGCTTGTCTGTACCGGGAGAATTCAGCAACACGCAGGTCTTCCAGATTGACGGCGAACAGGCCATTGGTGTCACCTATAAAGAAACCGCCGATGCTGCCTTAGTCAAAAGTGCGGTCCATTATCAAACGACCAAAGGGAACCAGTCGGTGTATGTCGTGGTCTCGGCTGACGGTATACCGTTGAGTGAGTTGATTGAGATTTCCAAGCAGCTGAACTGGAAAACCAAATAACGGATGTAACAGAAAGAGCTGTCCGAATGGGCAGCCCTTTTCTTTTGCTTATCATACTCTTTACGTCGTCACATCCCGCCGAATAAACACTCCATACGCCACGATCAACGCTATTGCTCCCCAAATGGACAGCACGGTCAACGAAAACGGCAAGGTCATCCCTTTGATCGGCGGCAGCGTTCCGGCCAAATAATCGGTAATCTGTAAATTGACGTTAAACAAATACTTGGCTGACTCCCACGACGATGCCATCTGGGTCAAAATCGTCCCGCTGATGAGCGCCGCCATCATGATGCCCATCCCAGCCGCAGCGCTGCGAACGAGCACCGAGACCATCAACGTGATGCAGCCGACGACAAGGCAGACGAACCAGGCAAGTCCATACTGCATCAGTAAATAATACCATTGCGGAACCATGAACACCTTCGACGTATCCAGCTCACCACCGACAACCTGAAAGTTGGTCAGCACCGGCATGTCCCAGCCCCGATAGCCAAACACCGTTCCGGAGATCAGATAAGCCATGATCAAGCTGAGCACGACCGTGAGCGAGATAAACAGGATCATCGTGATCAGCTTGCTGGTCAATACCTTCCAGCGCCGAACCGGTCGCGTGAGCAGCAGCTTGATCGTCCCTTCGCTGTGCTCCGCCGATACGATGTCAACGGCAAGCACGACGATGATCATCGGCAGAAACAAGGAGACAGCCTGATTCATGAATCCTCTTGCAAAGGTTGGGCCCCCAGGTGCATTTGGATTGATGTCATGATCCAGATAATACTGTTGCTGCTGGATGAGGATTTTGAGATAATCACGCCACTCTTCAGGCAAACGGCTGGAAGCAAGGCGATTTTGCCGGTCGACAATATCCTGCTGAACCAAAGCCCGCCAATCATTCGTCCCCATCCGTTCCTCCGCGGTCACCGCAGCCCGATACTGCGCATAGGTGAAAATCGGAATGAGAATTGCCAAAATGAGAACGACGACGAGGAAGCGACGCCTGCGCAGCACCTTCAGCGTTTCATTGTGTACAAGTCCGAGCATAGTGTGCCCCATCAGCTCTCTCCCCCCGTCGTCAATGTCAGGAACAAATCTTCCAGTGTCACCGTCCGTGCGGCAATGCCGTTTACCTTAATGCCGGACGCGACCAATGCTGCATTGGCTTCACTGATTCGCTCGGTATCCATCTGGCATTTCACCCGCTCTGTAGCAATGGTCCATACGTCGCGTACAAAAGGCAGCCGCTTCAACTGCTCGACTGTTTTTTCCGTCTGGTCTGGCGAGACGGTCCACTCCACCTGGTCGGCATATTGCTCCATCAGCGATTGTACCGACCCGACCGAAATCACTTTTCCTCTGTTGATAATGGCTACCCGATCACACATCATCTCGATCTCCGACAGCAGGTGGCTCGAAATAAACACCGCAAGATTCTCCTCTTCCGCCAGACGGCGAATAAACTGCCGCATCTCCCGAATCCCTGCCGGATCAAGACCGTTCGTCGGCTCATCGAGAATCAAGAGGCGGGGCCGATGCAACAGTGCCTGCGCGATGCCAAGCCGCTGGCGCATGCCGAGCGAGTACGTCTTAACCTTGTCATCAATCGCCCTGCGCAAATCAACAAAATCAATAATTTCCTCAATCCGCTCACGGGTGACATTGCCGCTCATCCGGGCGAACGTCTCGAGATTTTCGCGACCGCTCAAAAACTTGTACAATTCCGGGTTTTCCACAATGCAGCCAACCTGGGCAATCGCCTCGGTAAACTGCTTATCCAGGGAATAGCCGCCGATGCGGATTTCACCGCCATCGACTTTTGCCAATCCAACCAGCATGCGGATCGTCGTCGTCTTGCCCGCGCCGTTAGGACCAAGAAACCCGAATACTTCCCCCTGTACCACCTCGAACGTAATATCATGAATAATCGGTTTGCCGCCGATCGCTTTTTGCAGGCGGTTTACTGACAAAACGACTTCTGCCAACCGTTTCCACACCTTTCCTTGCCAACTGCAGCTCTCCACCCTGACTTTCCCTGCACCAATATGGTACACTACCGATGATGAGAAGCTATTCCTCATTATACCATTCACCATTCAAAAACAGTAACGAGCGAAAAGGAGCAGCATGTATATGAACGGACAATTCCTATGGCGGATGACCGGCATCATCGCCCTGCTTTCCTGCCTGATTTTGGGCGCTGGCTTTGTTTTTGCCCTTGATCCCCAAATGGCTGTGCCACAAACGGCTCCCGGTGGGATCGGTCCCGGAAGCGCCAAGCCCCCTGCTACACCCCCTATTCTTGAAAAAGGCAAGCTGTCCATCGTCACGTTGGGCGATTCACTCACGCGCGGAGTCGGAGACGCCAACGGTCAAGGCTACGTAGGTCTCGTACGCGAGGGCCTTGCCAAAAAAACCGGAACACCCCCTCTTCTCACCAATCTGGCAGTAAGCGGAGCCACGTCGCCAGGCCTGCTTGATCAGCTGGAGCAGCCGCAGGTGAAGAAGCTGATTGCGGAGTCGAACCTGATTCTGTTTACCATCGGGGGAAATGACCTGTTTCGTCAAAACGGAAATCTGGACGAACCGGACGAAAAAAAAATAGCCCAAGCGCGAGAAACGCTTGCAGCCAATTATGCGAAAATCTTGTCGACGATTCGCTCGCTTAATGCGGAGGCGACCGTCATCTACTTGTCTCTGTACAACCCGTTCGGCAATACGGATGCCGCAACAATCACGATCCCGCCGGTGCTTGCATGGAACAGCCAGGCCGAACAGATTGCCAGCATGTATAAGAACGTGTTTGTCGTCCCGACGTACGACCTGTTTGTGAAGAAGGAAGCAGCCTATTTGTACACTGACCACTTCCATCCGAACGCCCAAGGCTATGCCCGCATGTCGGAGCGTGTATTGCAGGCTCTCAACTGAGCACTGCGCTGTCCCGCCGTATAAAAAATGATGCTGGCAAGCGAAACGACGGCACAAATGGTGAAAAGATGGCTTCCCCCATAGGAGGCCAACAATATTCCGCCGAGCCACGGACCGAGGAAATGACCGATGTTTGTGAAGCTTTTTGCGCCATAGTAGGTACCACGCATTTGTTGTGGCGCCAGCCGGTCGATAAAAATATCGGAAGCGGTGTAGGTCAGGATTTCCCCAATGGTAAAAATGACCATCGCGATGATGAATACGGTCCAGTTCGGCGCAAAGGCAAAGCCGAGATTTCCCAGCGCATACATGATGTTGCCGGCGACGATACTGGTCAATGGCGGCCGTTTTTCCATCCACTTCGTAAACGGATGCTGCAAGGTCACTACCGCAATCGCGTTCACACTCATCAGGACAGCAAACAGGGCGGCTCCGTCTGCCATCGTCATTTCCGTAAACTTGGACAAGGTACTGGACATTTGCGAATAACCGAAAGCCCCAAACATCCCACCAAGGACATATAGGCGGAAGGCAGCATCATGGCTGACCACATTCCACGCTTTGCGGAAGGTGGTTGGCTCTTTCTTTTGCCCTTCGATCTGTTTGATCCCGAAATGGTTGAGCATTCGCTGCAACGAGATCGCATAGAGCAAGTAAATCACCGCTGTAATGACAAATGGCAGGGCAAAATCCTGCTTCGCCAGCACAGCGCCGATCAGCGGCCCGACCGCCACCCCCACGTTGATCGCGGTATAACGCAGCGAGAACACGCGGAAACGTTTCTCGGGAGGGGTAACGTCTGCCATGAGCGCTTGTGAAACAGGCTCATAAAAGGAACGGCACAATCCCCCCAGCATATTGACCAGCAAAAAAAAGACCGCTCCCTTTCCAAAGGCGAATCCGAGAAAAACGAACGTCCATACGTACAAAGCACCCAGCATGACCCGTCTGCGCCCGATCATGTCGGAAAGCGTCCCGCCTATAAAGCCTCCTACCGTCCCTGCTAGAGAGCCGGCGCCGATGATGAACCCGATCATCCCCAGACTCATATTGGTGTGTGCAGACAAATGAATAAACAAAAACGGCATGCTCATGGAGCTGGCCGCACGTACAAAAATCGTTCCGATCACCAATGAATGGACGATCGGATGAAACTCCTTCAGATACGCTTTGATCCTCCCCATGTTATCCCTCTGTCTCTTTTCATTGAAAAACTGTTTGTACGAAAAAAAATCTTTTGTAAATTGTATTACATTTTAGTACCGAACCATGAAAAAAGCAATTTTCTTTTTCCATCGAGATGTGTTATTTTAGTACCAGGTACTAATATCTTATACTAAATGCACAAAATCGAAGGAGGCATTTTTATGCATTCGATAGCCCGAATAACTGCGATCGGCTCGTTTGTTCCCGAAAAAAAGATGAGCAATGACGATTTTGCCCAAATCGTCGAAACATCCGATGAGTGGATTGTGCAGCGAACAGGCATCCGTGAGCGACGGATCGCCGATGAGAACACGTTCAGCAGCCATCTGGCAATCAACGCCATCGCCGATTTGGCTAAACGGTATAACCAAAAGATGGACGACGTTGACTTCATCCTCGTCTGCACGACGACACCTGACTTTGCCTTTCCTTCAGTTGCCAGCCTGGTGCAGGCCCATTTTGGCATCAAACAGGCGGGGGCACTGGATTTGAACGCCGCCTGCGCCGGCTT
>JBLNEJ010000401.1:0-5972 GCA_050262535.1 Clostridia bacterium | reverse complement strand
AAACATACAGCAGCATTGCCTGAAATAGAGCGGATATCGAAGCGCTCAAGGCAACCCCGCCATGACCCAGAAACGGAATGGCGCTGTAAGCCGTCACAACGTAAATGATGATTCCGCCCACACCGACGGTAACCGGGGTTTTCGTATTATCCAGCGCATAAAAGCCGCGCGTCAGCAAATCGCGCACCGCCAAACCGAACAGGCCGATCGCGTAAAACGCCAAGCCCCACACCGTCCAGGCCACGCCCGCATCGTCAAAGCGCCCGCCCTCCCGTACAAAAAACAGCCGAATGACCGGCTCCCCGAACACGATCATCCCGACGGTTATCGGAAGCAGCAGCAGCCACAGATACGACATGCCCTTTTGCAGCGTATCCTTCATCCGGTCCAGCTCTCCCCGTTTCACATAGGTCGCCAGCAAGGGAAACAGCGGCAGCGTGAAGGCTCCGACGAATATGGCAAGCGGCAGCTGAAAAATCTGGTTGGCGTAGGAGAGCGCCGCGATTTTCCCGTCTCCAAGCCCGGCGGTAAAGCCGCGCTCCAAAAAGGTGGTCGTTTGGGAAATGCAAGCGCCGATCAAAATGGGAATCACCCGTTCGCCCATCCCTTTGAGCGCTTCGTCCCCGCTCCAGCCAAATGACAAGCGGGAAGCATATCCCAGCCGCTTCAAGGTAGGCAGCATCGGCACGGCTGCAGCAATGTAGCCAAGCGTTGTAGCGATGGCCAGGCCGTGCGGGCCGTATACCGGAACAAGCGCGTACATCGTCGCAATCACGATCGCACCGTTCGTTACCGTTCCAAGCGCCGGTGTGAAAAAGTGCTGATGTGCGTTGCAGATGCTTGCCCATAAACCAGCCAGTCCGATGAAAAAGACGGACGGCCACATCCAGGCGAGCAGCTCCGCTGTTACCTGCGCTTTTTGTCCCGTCATGCCCATCCACTGCGCAATTTGCGGCGACAGCGCCACGCCCAGAGCACACAACAGCAGAAAGAAGATGGTCACGATCGTAAACAGCCTGCTGTACAGTGCTTCTCGCTCCGCGACCGCCTGCCTTTCCATCAAGCCGCGCATCGTCGGAATCAAAACCGCGTTGATCGCGCCTGGAATGACCATAAACAAGGTCATCGGGATGGTCAAGGCGAGGAAGTACGCATCCGCTTCCGCCCCGGTTCCGTACAAATCAGACACATACATGGTGCGGATAAATCCGAGCAGTCGTCCAATCAAAGTTAATGCCACAATCGATGTGGCAGCTTTTAGTAAACTCATTTCTGTTTTCTCCCATCCTGTTACATCCAGCCGTACATCTTTAGATGATATAGCATTTCTACGATTCTTTCATTATAATATTTAGGTTGAATTAAGTCGCAGGAGGACGAATATCGATGAAACATTCGCTTGCCAAACTGCCAACGGACTCTACCAATTGGCTCTATCTACTACTTTGCTACCCCATCGTCGATTATGCGTTGCGCAATATCGTACCGATTCCTGTCGTCTCCTCCTTCTGGGATGAGGGCGTGCTTCTCGTACTGCTCTTCTTCAGCTTCCTTGCGATCCTGAAGGGGACGCGCACAATGCCTGCGATCAAGCATCTGTTTGCTGCCTTCTTCGTTTTCGGCCTCGCCATGATTGTGGCTGACATGGGCAACGTAGATGCGAGCTTTGAAGGCTTTCGGGCGATCTATCAGTACATTCTCGCCTTTTTTATCGGATTTTACCTGATTTCTTCTACTGAACAACTGGAAAAATTCGTAAAAGTATTGGCGATCGTCAGCTTCCTTGTCGGGGCATACGGTGTCCTGCAGGTGATCATCGGTGTCGAAACGCCGGAATCGTGGATCAACGCAGGTGAGACAACCCGTACACGGGCATTTTCAATCGTAACAAGTCCGAACGTGCTGGGCAGCTTTATGGCGTTTGCCTCGCCGCTTGCAATGGGCTTGTTTTTTAACAGCAAAAGCCGAAACGAACGGATCGTCTGGGCTGTTGTCGCCTTGACGACGATTGCCGCACTTTTGTTCACGATGTCTCGCGGCGCCTGGTTCGCTTTCGCCTTTGTCGTTTTTGTCGGATGCTATTTGTGGAACAAGCGTCTCACTTTGTATTTGGCGCTTGCCGCTATCGTCCTTGTCGTCGCCCTCTCGTTTGTACCGAACATTCCAGTGCTCTCTACGGTAAAAGACCGGATCGGCACCTTGTTCACCGCAGAATATCTGCAAAAAAGCTCCAGTGATGGTCGTCTGGCACGATGGAACAATTCGTACTACGAGTTGATGAAAGATCCACTCTTCGGCAAAGGGCTCGGCCATTATGGCGGCGCTGTTGGTTCCCGTCATTTCGGCACAATCTATTCGGACAGCTACCTGTTCAAAACGATTGCCGAGACGGGGATCATCGGGACAGGCCTGCTGCTGTCGCTGATGGCCATGGCCTTGCGCTATGCGTTTCTCTTTATGAAAAGCGTGCGCAACTCTCCACACTTTTTCCTTAGTGTGGGACTGTTTTGCGGACTGTTGGCTGCGGCCTTGCACAACATGGTGGAAAATATCTTTGAGGTTCCGTTCATGAGCACGTATTTTTGGCTTATGTCCGGCTTTCTTGTCGGTCTTCTGGCGGAAAAAACCTTGCGGAAAGAGCGATAGGAGGAAAAGCCATGCGTCAAATCGTTCAAACCATCTACTGGGCGCTGTATGCCGCCATCCTGTTTCTAGTCTATCACCTGATTGTCAAAATCGCGTTCCTCGACGGCTCGTGGATTGCCCTGATCCTGTTTACGCTTCTTCTTGTCGGGTGCTTCCTGCTGGTTCGTCCAAAGGAGCGAAAACCCGTTGCCGTTTTTACCATCGGGTTTTTGCTGCTGGATCGTTCGTTTACGACACTTGATCCCGACTCGGGGACGATGTTGGTGGTTGGGGCCATCGCAGCCTCGCTCGTCATCGTGTTCTTGGGCAAGCTGTACGGAAAGCTCGCCTGGAACGCATTGCTTGCCTTGGTGCTGATGGCTGTCATCACGAACTTTACGTTCAACCGTGACAACCTGTCTGTTTTGAACCATTTTTATATTAACTGGGAATCGGAGAAGCTGTACCAGGGCGAATGGGCCGACTACTTCCCGGTCACGCTGTATGATGTCAACCATGACGGCAAAATGGAGATTGTCACCTACGGCAATATCGAGGAAGCTCCTCCCCTGCCGAAAGAAGAAGAAAAGCCCGAGACCGCTGAGGAAAAGCTGGCCTTTGCCGACAAAATCGTCCGCATGAAGGCCGAGCCGATCAGCCTGTACGTATTCAGCTGGCAAAACGGACAAATGGCGCGGGTCAACAACCAGTCGATTGCTCCCGAAGACGTTGCGGCGATCAAGGAGCAGATGCCTGTCGATTACCCGGGCTTCCCGTATTACATGATGAAAGACGGCCAGCTTCTGCCGAATGTGCAGCGCCAGTCTTTTTCCGAAGGCATGATGCAGACGGGCACTGCTCCCTATCGCGCCTTCTTGCTGGACATGCTGAACGTGGAGGAGTTTTTCAAGCAGCGGAATGGGCAAATGGACAGCCGCAAAACGTTTGGTCACAACTCCCAATTCGCCGATCTGTCCATCGCAGCGGGCACATTGAGCGGTACGTATGATGGCAAACCTTTCTCAACACCCACGACCGCAACGAAGCTGCTTGATACGATGAAGCTGCCGGACGGTCGGGAAGGGCTGATTTTGCTGGGTGAGCATCTGACGGTGCTTACCGTTCGACCAGATGGTCAAGCAGAAGAGACCTACACGATTCTCCGTAAGCAAATCAACGGGCTGGCGAGCAGCGACATCATCGTCGCCGATATCGACCATGATGGCATTGACGAAATGCTGGTGGCAAATACGCCGTCCTATATCCTGAAGCCGCTGCCTGATGGCAAATGGGACATTTTATGGGTCAGCGATGAAAATGACAAGGCATTCCGCTTCTCCAATTTTGCCCAGGTCGGGGATGCCGCCAAGCCGGAAATTGTTGCCAAGGCCAAAAGCTGGGTCAGCGATTACTACCTGCGTTATTTGTCCGGCTTCAACTACACGCCGGATGGGCTTGAGCAAACGTGGAAAATCTATCTGCCGCTCATCAACGTGCAAATTGGCGACGTCGACGGTGACAAGCAAAACGAGATTGTCGCCTCCATCTTCAACAGCCATCGTCTGCTTGTTTTGAAACGGCATGATTGGCCCGTTCTGCCGATGGTCAGCCTGCTGTTCGCGGGTCTGATCGTCTATGGTCTGGTAAGGAGGTTCCGCCATGTTTCCTAACGTAATGGGTCGAGTGGCCCCCGCACTTTTGACTGTGGCGCTTCTGCTTGGGGGATGCACCTATCCGTCTGCGGAGAAGGAGTTCGCCACGAATGTGACGAAACCGGAGCAGGAGCTGCCCGCAGCCGGTCCCGTCGCAGCCGAACGCCTGAAGCAAGCGATCGAAAAAGCAGAGACACATCCGGATGCGCAGAAATTCTGGTATACCGGCTATGTCAGAAACACCATCCTTTCACGTACCACGACGAGCATGTTTGACGGTGTTGTCGTAAAGCCTGACGGCTATCTGGTGAACGCGCGGATCGCCGCCAAGCCGTACCAGTATTATCGCAGCAAGGACAAGACGTATTTGCGCAACGGCGATTACTGGATTACGGCGCAGGATCAGCAGCTGCCGTTTGATGTATGGAAAGGCTATGACGACTGGCTCCCGTTTCTGGACAAAGCGGTACAGCTTCCGGATGAAGAGATTATGGGCAAGCTCTGCACCCCCTACCAAATCAAAATCAGCGGGGAAGAATGGTTGAAAAACAGCAACAGCGACCTGTTTGCTTCCCTGAAAAAAGAAATCGAAGGACGTGCGGACATCCAGGATTTGCTGAAGCAATCGACGATCAAAATGACTGTCTGGATCAGCAATGAGGAGAAACCGCAGCCGGGTGTAGAAAAGAAAAAGGATGACTCCAACCTGATTTTCCAATACCATACGTGGATCATCATTCCACTGCCTGGCGCAGGCTATATGGACCAGGATGTGAAGTACACGTTCTTCAAGTACAACGACCCTGGCATCAAGCTGCCTGCTTTGGAGGAAGTGGAGAAATACTTGCTTTACTAGTTCTAGCGAATAAGGATGAGTGGCACAAGGCTTTGCATGCGCTTGTGTTGCTCATCCTTTTTTGGTGGAGCGTCCGTTGAGTCCAATCACGTTGGATATGTGCTAAAGTGCCTATTCGTAGCGGTTCATGCGACCGCGTTTTTCCTTTGTTGACACTCTATGTATGCGCTTTCATAATGGAAACAAGGGAGAGGATGCAAATGGAAATGGAAACGAAGCAAAAGTATGGAAAATCCACACTCGCGATTCATGCTGGAGACACGGTCGATCCTGCCACGGGCGCATTGACAACACCGATTTACCAGACCTCAACCTTTGTTTTTCCCGATGTGCAGACGGGATCCAGACGATTTGCAGGCGAAGAGGCAGGCTACATTTATACACGTGTCGGCAATCCGACCGTACGCGTCTTCGAGCAAAAAATCGCAGCGCTTGAAGGTGCCGAGGAAGCGCTTGCTTTTGCCTCAGGCATGGCGGCTGTATCGGCGATCCTTATGGGACTGTTGAAAAGCGGCGATCACCTGATCGGCTCACAAGGGCTGTACGGTTGCAGCTTTGATTTGCTGGAAATGCTGCAGGAGCGCTACAACATCACGTATACGCTGTGCGATTTGGCCGATGAAGCGTCCTTGCTCGCCGAAATTCGTCCCAACACAAAAGTGATCTATGCGGAAACACCGATCAACCCAACGCTGCAGCTGATCGATTTGTCCCTGATTGCCCGAGTTGCGAAAGCTCGCGGTATCACAACCGTCGTCGACAATACGTTCATGTCTCCCCATTTGCAGCGCCCTATCGAGCAAGGCTGTGACATTGTCGTTCACAGCGCGACCAAATAC
>JBLNEJ010000400.1:0-2727 GCA_050262535.1 Clostridia bacterium | reverse complement strand
CTGTACGGCCTGTCCCGCAAAGAGCCGCAGCCAAGCTCTTCGAGCAGCTCACTTGCTGCCTGCAAATCCTCTTCCGCTGGCTGGTCATGCACACCGATCGTGCCCAGTCTGCCGCTGACGACAATCTGCAACCCGGTATCCGTTCGGTACAGTCTCTCCTGCATGCTGGAGCTGACCCAGCCGATCGATTTGCGCAGCTCACGAAGGTCGATCGTGCCGAATTTGTGTCCCAGTACATGAACCTCGCCGCGAGTTGGCCAAATGAAGCCGTTGATGATATTGAGCAGCGTCGTTTTGCCGGAACCGTTCAGACCGACGAGTGCCCAGTGTTCGCCCGGCTTTACTTCCCAGTTGATATCCTGTAAGATGGCACCGCCTTCGCGCATCCACGTTACATCCTTTAACAAGATTGTCATAGCAGGTTCTCTCCCATTTTTGTGAAAACGATTTTCGAAACATTCTGGTTGGTTTTCATTATATCAAAAAAGATTTCGTGGGACACATCAACCAAAACGCTTTCTTCTTCCTCTAATTGAGTAGAGAAGAAAAAAGGAGGGCGCAAAATGGACACGGCTTTGATGGAGGAGGCCAGGCAGGCTGTTGCCGGTGACAAGGATGCGTTTGTTCGGTTGATGCTGACGATGGAACAAATGCTCTATCGAGTCGCACGCTCCATGCTGAAGACCGACAGCGAATGCCTCGATGCTGTGCAGGAAGCGGTGGTGTGTGCGTATACATCAATCCATCTGCTGCGCGAACCGCGATTTTTCAAGACGTGGCTTGTCCGGATTTTGTTGAATGTGTGCTACCGGATGCTCCGTGAACAAGTAAAGGTTGTGCCGTTCGCGGAACCATTTCGCGCTGAAGCAGAAGAGCGCTTCGAGTCCAAAGTAGAATTGCAGGAGGCGCTGGATTCGTTGGATGATGACCTGCGCCTTGCAATCAGGCTGCATTACTACGAAGGATTCACGATAAGGGAAATGGCAGACATTCTGCAAATCGCCGAAGGGACGATCAAATCGCGATTGGTCAAGGCAAGGAGATTGCTGGCGAACTGGTATGCTTATCCGAATGGGGAGAGAGGAGCGGTGACAAATGAAGGATAATCAAGAACTGCAGATCGAACAATTGTTAAACAAGGAGGCTGCGAAACAATCTCAAGATGTACCGGAGCAGTTTCATGTCGGCTTCCTGCAAATACTGCAGCAACTGCCCGACCGATCGGGTGCGGGCATCAGCCAAACACCGCCAGCCATGCGGAACAAGAAATCCCGAAAGCGGATCGCTGCCATCGTATCGGCTGCCGCGCTCGTGCTTGCGCTGGGAACCGGTTCGTATGTGTCACCGACCTTCGCGGAGTGGGTGAAGTCGTTTTTTACCAGGGAAGAGCTGGACGGCGGCTTGAAGACGGCTGCGCAGCATGGCTTTTCACAGGAGATGAAGGCAGCGGTGACCGACCAGGGAATTACGTTCAAAGTAAAGGAAGTGCTCGCAGACGCCAATCGACTGATTTTCACCTACAGTCTTGAGAAAGCAGACGGGACCATGCTTGAGCCGACTGAGATTTTTGAAGCGGAAACGTATCGTGGATTCACCGATTATTACATCAAGGATCGGAACAATTTTTATATTACCGATGAGTCAGGGAACCTGGTGTCGAAGAGTACGACGTATGGACTGTTGTCAGGAAGAGAGGTAACGCAGAGCGTTCGCGACGTACTGAAGCATGGCGATTATGCCGATGTTACATTTAATCTGAAAGGACCGCTGAAAAGCAAGCTGATTTACTTGAACGTCCTGTTGAAAAAAGTTCACGGGGTCGACGGGCATTGGGCGCTGAAGGTGCCGATCGATCTGCAAAAAAGCATCGCCTCGACGAAAACGATCCCCTTGCATGCGTCTTACACAACACCATCCGGCTTGAACATTGCGCTGGAAGAAGTCAGCTACGCACCGACAGTTACGACGTTTTCGCTTCATTCCGTCTGGACCGAGCAGGCCAAGCAGGAAATGAAGAAGCACCCTGAAATGATGTTGGATGAAGAGTTTGGGATTGTTGGCTTTCATCAGCTGGAGTACGAAGTTCAAGACGAGAACGGACAGGTTGTCGCAACAACACGTTCTGACAATCCGAAAAGCCCGAACAGCCGCCTGATTCAGCTTGAGGATCAGGATGTGCGCATCGCCTCAAAGGGGAGCGAGCTTGTTCTCAAGGAATCGTATGCACCGCTGGAAAATCGGGGCGGATTGACCTTTCGATTGATTGGTATTCAACAATTGGAAAGACCCAACGCCAGCTGGAAGCTGAATCTGAGAGAAGCCAGCAAAAAGCAGCCCACCTTTACCTACAAAGATTTTCAAGCAACCGTGACGGGGATTCAGTACGGCAAAGAGGCGAGCATCATTGAAATGGAGCAAACGTATTCCGCGATGGCCGGCGATTTAGAATGGTACAATGAATCAGGCCAACTGCTTGAAGTCAAAGGAATTGAAGTAGTGCCGCTAGGAAGAGCGGATGACAAGGTGAGATACAAGGCCAAGCTGAAAATCCCGGTAAAGGGTCTGACCGAATCAACCCGTTCCATCACCGTAAAGCTGCCCAGCATTGTCACGATGGACCGCAACGTTGACTGGCAAGTGCCGATTCCCGCAAAAAACTAGAGGAACAGCCATCCCCGAACAGCGCGAAATGCCTTTCGGGACTGGCTTTTTTTTGTATATAATGTT
>JBLNEJ010000399.1:0-5665 GCA_050262535.1 Clostridia bacterium | reverse complement strand
CTGATCATACGATAACTGTATCTGTAGATTTTGAATGGGAAGGTATTTCTGCCCTGAATAAGCCAATGATTGCCGAAACACATCATGAATGGATACTTGAAAATAATTTAGATGAGCGATTTGCTCGGATGAAAATGATGAAAGTAATTCAAACAAAACCATTTCAAACAGTAGAATAATTTAAAATGTAGCCTTTTGAGATTTCAGTAAATCTATTTTTCAAACCCGTTACGATTTCCTACTAAAAGAGAAGTAAGCGTTTATTATACAGTTTCATGTTAACTCCGAACGGATTAATATTCGCTTGGGGTTCTTTTCTTTAGGGCAAGAAAAATCAAGAGCAGTAAGTTATTCTCTTAGTTATTTTGCTAACGGGGAAGCTTAGTTCAACAAAAAAACGGCGAACAAAGGTCTTATTTTATAGTCTTTGCTCGCCGGATGATTATTACTATCGTTTTACTCTGCTGATATAGCTATTATCAAGTACTATTTCCTTTCTGATCGTGTGTACCATCGCTTGTGATACGGCTCACCGGACCCTCTCCAAATAAACGGTAACCAGATCTTCTGAACTTACAGAGCCCGATTCCATAGCAGTCTGCATACGTACGATATCCGCTTCTAGTATCCATTCTTCAAGGTTACTATCCATAGCCGCATCTCCTTGTGAAAAATGATGGTACAATTAAGTTTCCTTTTCTTTTATCCAGCTCCTTTTTTATTTGGAAGGAAATCATAGGTCTCAGAACAGTTTGTCCTTTTTCAAAGAAAACACTTGGATTTCAACCCATTTTTGGCTACGCTTCTCGTATACGCTGCAACGGGCGAGAACATCTCCCGTTTTGATTCGGTACGTTTCTGGATGTGAGGGAGGGATTGCAGATGGTTTCGCTTGAACTGTTTAAGCCTGCTATCGAAAAAGTTATCACTGGAATATCTGACATTCTCAATATTGACGCAGCTGTCATCAACGACCGCGGCCAGCTCGTCGTCAGTACCGAACGATATTTGAAGCAAAAAGGGGCACATGTCCATGTCCCCTCCATCAAAATGGTGCTTTCGAAAGGACAGTATCTGGTCGACAAACCGGGCTCCATGGACATGTGCGCCGGCTGTCGCTTCAATACAAGCTGCCCCGCCAAGGTTGAGCTTCTCAGCTCGATCCGGGTTGAGGACAATGCGATCGGTGTCGTCTCACTCACTTCCTTCACAAAGGAAGGGCAAAACCGGCTGTCCAAAAATACGGAAAAATATCAGCAGATTCTGACAGAAATGACGGAGATCATTACGACCATTATTCATCAGGAGCGCATGATGACACCGCGTGATTCCTATCAGCTGCTGCTGGAGGAAACGTTGAACACAGTCCCCGATGCCTGTCTTACGTTTGATCGCAGTGGAAGCATCGTCTTTTGCAACTCGGCGGCGGAATCGTTGCTTGCCAAAAATGACCTGCTTCCCGACGATGTGTCCCAAATGTTTTCGCCTTCGCTACAGCAGGGCGGGTATGATTCGCTGCCTGTTGCCAACTGTCTGGTCGACAAGCTGAATGCACCGATCACGGCATCGCCGATTTTTTCCGGCAGCCATTTTATTGGCGGGATTTTGAAGGTGTCTGCCGAGCGGTCTTCGCTGCAAATGATCGAGTCAGCGGTGGTGCACGCACCGAAGCGTGAGCGAAGCCTTGATCAAATCGTCGGCAGCAGCGCCGTGATCCAAGCCCTGAAACAAAAAACGGAAAAAATCAAAAACAGCTCTTCCACCGTGCTGATTACAGGAGAAACAGGTACAGGAAAAGGGCATCTTGCCAAAGCGATTCATGAAGCGAGCAACCGCTCCTATTACCCGTTCGTGGCGATCAACTGTGCCGGCATCCCGGAAAACCTGTTTGAAAGCGAACTGTTCGGCTACGAGGAAGGTGCTTTTACCGGGGCGAAAAAGGGTGGCAAGCCGGGGCGGTTCGAGCTTGCCGAAGGCGGGACGCTGTTTCTCGATGAGATTGGCGACATGCCCCTCTCGATCCAGCCCAAGCTGTTGCGGGTGCTGCAGGAAATGACGCTGGAGCGGGTCGGCGGCACGCGCTCCATCCCGATCAATGTGAGAATCATCGCTGCGACCAACCACAACCTGGAGGAGCTTGTCGAGCAGAAGAAGTTCCGTGCCGACCTGTATTACCGCCTTCATGTGATTCCGATCAGCATTCCCTCTCTTGCGGAGCGCAAGGAAGATATTGAGCTGCTCGCCAAATCGTTTTTGCAGAAGTGCTCGCAAAAAACGGGCAAAGCCTTTTTCGGAATCACGGCGGAAGCAATGGACTATCTGCAAGCCCATTCCTGGCCGGGCAACGTGCGGGAGCTCGAAAATGTCATCGAATATGCGATGAATATGGAGTCCGGTACGATGATTACGCCGGAAAGCTTACCGGAACGGCTTACTCTTTCTGCAAAGCCTAAGGAGCAGGCGATTCGGGCGAAAGTGGCTGACCTTCAGGCAGAAACGATTCGGGCGGCACTGCTCAAGCACGGGGCTGATTTGCAGGGCAAACAGGAAGCAGCAAGGGAGCTGGGGATCGGAATTCGGACGCTGTATCGGAAGATCAAGGCTTATCAGATTGAGTGAGCAGCGAACGCTTTGATTGGAACCAATAAACAATCCTGTACAGGAAAAGATCATGAGGGGGAAACATGGACACAAAGCTGATTCTCGTGGAGGGAAACCGCTCCCGAATGAATTGCTCAATCATTTACAGTCGTTAGATGTTTACGATGGAAGGCTTCCCCTCGAAACGCATTGTGAAGCGGTTATCGAACGTTAGCGTGAATTTGCCACCCGTCCGCTAGCCAGCGATCAGTTGCTCATTCTGGAATGCTGCTTTCTTCAAAACCCGGTCATTGCCTTACTCACACGATATAAAGCCTCACGGGAGCAAATCGTGAACCATGTGCTGAACATGTCCGAGACGATTCGCCCACTTCAACCCGTCAGCATTTACCTCCACCAGAACGACTTGAAAGCAACTTTGTACAGGGCCATCCGCGAACGAGCGCCAGAATGGCTGGCCGGGGTGCAAAACTATTGTTTGGGGAAAGGCTATGGACGAAAAAATGAAGTTGCGGGCATCGAAGGCTTGGTCCGATTTTTATCGGAGAGGAACACCATTGAACAGGAGATTTTGCAGCTGGTGTTCAAAGAAAATAAAGTATTAGACTGATAGTGTTGATTTGACGCAATTTCAGCATAAGAAAAACTCATAGGAAATAAAGTTTTAGACTGCTCAATCCTTTCGTACAAAAAGCCAGTCAAAACACGAAAATAAAGTGTTAGACTGGCTTCGTCTTTTGAGCTATCGTACCCGTTAGTTCAATCTCAATTCTATAAAACTAATAATTCCCCATTGTGGAAATAGTATATATCTTCTCTTTTAAAGCCGTACTCTCCGTTTTTGTGCTTAATATGCGGCTCAAAAGTAAAGAAAGAGGCTTCGCTCAGTCGCATCTTGTTCCCTAGTTCAAAGTATTTTCTGCTATTTTTATTAAATTCTATGGTGTGCCCCAAATTACCCGCAAAATCAAGATTAAGGTAATCAAGTTGTTGTATAACCCCATTCATGTACAAATAAACTTCTTCAAAAGTCATGGATGGTTTTACATAATCAATAAATACTTTATGAAGTTGCTTTTCTGCAAGAATTCCATGCGGAAATTCTGAGTCGGACTGGGTTATGGTATTTTGAAGCACTTCTTCATCAGCCACGTTTCCATTAATGACTATAAATGTTCGGGCAAAGTCTCCCCAATAAGTGTTAAACTCCGGACTAAGGTCAACGGTCACAATATCATTTCTGCCCACTAACATTGACGAGGGCTGATAATCTTTACCCGATTCAGAAATCTTTGTTCTATTTCCGACATGAACAAAAGCTCCTATTCCGTGATACCAAAAACTATTAACACCTTTGTCTCTCATGATGTCCTCGGCTTTATCAGCGATATCGCACTCGCAGATGCCTTCTTTAATTATATCCTTTAACTCGCTCATTGTAGTTTTAGCGATAGATTGAACGTAATGATACTGCGGCAAATGCTCCAAAAAAAAGCACACCCTTTTTCTTATTCTGAGTTCTGATATTATAAATTCTTCCTCTTGTTTAAGTATCCTGCCCGTTAGCGTAACGACCCTGCGAGTATGCGAAAAACAACCAGGCTGAAGCGTCTGGTTGTTTTTCGCTTAGGGCAAGGTTGAAGATACTCAAATGGCATTTGCCGGGCGTTTCTCAATTGCAAAGCGGGCCGCTTCCACGGCATGCAGCAGCGTTGAATCAAACAAAGGAACCGATGCGTCCTCCTGGCTCACAAGAAGCGTAATTTCCGTACAGCCGAGAATAATCCCCTCTGCGCCCCGCTCGACCAGCTCCTGCATGATGCATCTGTATTGGTCACGGGAGCTGTCGTTGATTTTGCCCGCACACAGCTCGCCAAAAATGACGTTGTGGACGATTTCACGGTCTGCCTTCTCCGGGACGATCAACTCGACGCCGAGCTTTTTCATTCTCTCGATGTAAAAGTCCTGTTCCATTGTATATTGCGTTGCCAGAAGCCCTACCTTGCGCTTCCCTTGTGAAAGAATGCTGGCTGCGGTCACATCGGCAATGTGAATCAACGGTATGGTAACCGCGGCTGCTACCTGCTCCGCAATCTTGTGCATCGTGTTGGTGCAGATCAGGACACAATCCGCCCCGGCCTTCTCCAGATTTTTCGCCACATCGGCAAGAATGCTCGTGGCTTTCTCCCAATCCCCGGCTTTCTGGCAATCGACAATCTCCCGGAAGTTGACGCTGTAAAGCAAGCATTTCGCGGAATGCAGCTCTCCCAGATTGTCGCGCATATACTCATTGATGATTTTATAGTAGATTGCGGTTGACTCCCAGCTCATCCCGCCAATGAGTCCGATTGTTTTCATGTCTCATCCCTCTTTTCGTCATCGTATCCTATCTGTTACGATAGCGGGTAGAAGTTCCATCGGTCAAATGATCGTTTCACATATGTTACATGAGAAAAAACTCATCTAAGAAAAGGAGAGACCTACACCAATGACGTTGCTTCAGCTGCAAGTTTTTCTCAGTGTCGTCGAGTTGGGCAGCTTCACCAAAGCGGCAGAGCACCTCAGTATGACCCAATCTGGCGTCAGCCACATGATTTCCGGTCTGGAGCAGGAGCTGGGCGTTGTTTTGCTTTCCCGCAACCGGAGGGGAACCAAAATCACGGAGGCTGGCGAAAAGCTGCTCAACCATGCCCAACAAATCATGCGGCATGTCGAACAAATCCAGGAGGAGATGTTTGCCTTTCGTGGACTTGATCGCGGGACGCTGCGCATCGGGACGTTTCCCAGCGTGTCCGCCCGGTTTCTGCCGAGCCTGATGGCGCTGTTTTCCGTCCGCTATCCGGGGATCGAACTGATTCTGTTCGAAGGCACCAATCAGGAGGTGCGCAACTGGATTTATACCGGGGCAGTGAACGTTGGATTCGTTTCGCTGCCTGACGCGGAGTTTGAGACGACTCCGGTGATGAAGGACGAAATGCTCCTGCTGCTGCCGGACAACCATCCGCTGGCAGAAAAAGAGACGGTGGAGATCAAGGACATCGTAGCCGAGCCGTTCATTTTGACC
>JBLNEJ010000398.1:0-6124 GCA_050262535.1 Clostridia bacterium | reverse complement strand
CAAGCTCGCCTCCGACTTCCGCGGTGATCCGTCCTCGGCCTTGCTGGAAGTGCTGGACCCGAATCAAAATGACAAGTTCAGCGATCACTATGTTGAGGAAACCTACGATTTGACCAATGTCATGTTCATTACGACAGCCAATTCCGTTCATTCCATCCCGCGTCCATTGCTCGATCGGATGGAGACGATTACTATTTCCGGCTATACCGAGCTGGAAAAGCTGAACCTCATGAAGGGCTATCTGCTGCCCAAGCAGCTGGAAGACCACGGCCTGGGCAAAGATAAGCTGTCGGTCAACGATGAAGCCCAGCTCAAAATCATTCGCCAATACACCCGGGAATCGGGCGTGCGCAATCTGAATCGCGAGGTGGCCAACATTTGCCGCAAAGCGGCGAAGATGATTGTCAGCGGCGAAAAGAAAAGGGTCGTCGTCACCCCAAAAACGGTCGAAACACTACTGGGAAAACCGAGATATCGATTCGGACTGGCGGAAAAAGAAAACCAGATCGGTGCCGTAACCGGCCTTGCCTGGACCGAGACAGGCGGCGACACGTTGAACATCGAGGTCAGCATTTTGCCTGGAAAAGGGAAACTCACCTTGACTGGCCAACTGGGCGACGTCATGAAGGAATCGGCTCAGGCCGCGTTCAGCTACATTCGCTCCCGCGCGAACGAGCTGGGCATCGACCCGGATTTTCATGAGAAGAACGACATCCACATCCACGTGCCGGAAGGAGCCATTCCGAAGGATGGCCCATCTGCCGGTATTACGATGGCAACAGCGCTCGTCTCCGCGCTGTTGCAAACGCCGGTGCGCAAGGAAGTGGGGATGACCGGTGAAATCACGTTGCGCGGTCGCGTCTTGCCGATCGGCGGATTAAAGGAAAAATCGCTTTCTGCGCATCGTGCAGGATTGACAACGGTGATCATACCGAAAGAAAACGAAAAGGATATTGAGGACATTCCGGAAAGCGTACGCAAGGACTTGAAGTTCATTCCGGTTACACATTTGGACGAAGTGCTGAAGCATGCGCTTGCGAAATGATTGGTGGTTAAAATATGAAAGTAACTTCTGCAGAATTTATAATCAGTGCGGTTGGACCCAAACAATATCCCACGAACGGCCTACCAGAGATTGCTCTGGTAGGTCGCTCCAATGTGGGGAAATCTTCCTTGCTCAACAAAATGATGAATCGCAAAGCGTTGGCAAGAACCAGCTCCAAGCCGGGGAAAACGCAGACGCTGAACTATTTTTTGGTCAATAACAGCATATACTTGGTGGACTTCCCGGGATATGGCTACGCCAAAGTTGCCAAGTCGATCAAGGAAACGTGGGGAAGCATGATTCAGTCGTATCTGGCCAAACGGGAGGAACTGCGTTTTATCGTTCAGTTGGTCGATATTCGCCATGCCCCAAGCAAAGACGACGTGGCCATGTACAACTGGAGCAAGGAAATCGGCATTCCGGTGGTAGTCGTGGCAACCAAGGCCGACAAAATTGCGCGCGGCCGCTGGCAGCAGCATGTCAAAGTCATTCGTGAAACGATGAATGTGCGTGGGGGGGACCCGATTCTTGTCTTTTCTTCCGAGACGGGACAGGGCCGCGATGAGCTGTGGCAAGAAATGTTAAACCGGATCAAAGCGCAGGATGCCGAAACGGCAGCGCTGGCAGCAATCGAGAAGCAGGAAAACAACCAGACAGAAGCGTAATCGTTTGAATTAAAGGAGAAGAGAAGATGAGCGAGGTGGAGACCTTTTCCGTCAGGGGCGTCATCGAGGGCTTTTACGGCACGCCATGGACACATGAAGAGCGACTTGACATGCTGGTTTTTCTCGGGCGGCACGGGTATAACGCCTACTTTTATGCACCCAAGGATGATCTGTATCTTCGGGATTGGTGGCAAAGGCCTCATCCGCAAGCATCGCTGGCCAAAATCGCTGCTTTGATCGCGCATGCAAAGTTCTCCGGACTTGTCTTCCACTACTGTTTGAGTCCCGGCATATCGATTCAGTATGCGAACGAAGACCATCTGGAATCACTGCTGAACAAATACAGGCAGCTGTTTGATTTGGGGGTACGGCATTTCGCTCTGTTGTTTGATGACATACCGGCAGTGCTGATGCATGAGCAGGATCGGCAACAATTTGCTTCACTCGCCCAGGCGCATGCGCACGTAACGAATCGCTTGGTGAGCGCCCTTGCGGAATGGTCACATGATAATGAGCTGATCGTCTGTCCCACCCAATACCACGGGTCCGGTCATGAACCGTATGTGGTGGAGCTGGGCCAATTGCTGCCGCCGAACATTCCGTTGTTTTGGACGGGCCGCTTCGTTTGTTCGCCCATGCTGACCGAGTCGGATACACGGAGGTTCGTGGAGGCAACAGGACATTTGCCGTTCTATTGGGACAATTATCCTGTGAACGATCTGGCCATGTCGCACGAATTGCATATCGGACCGCTGCGCCATCGGGAGCCCTTTTTGTATCGTCAATCAGCAGGCTATGTGGCGAATGCGATGGAGCATGCTGAAGCATCGAAGATTGCGCTGGCGACCATCGCCGACTATTTGCGCGATCCGGAAGGCTATGATCCCGAGCAATCGTGGCAGAAAGCGATTGAAGAGGTGGCTGGGGCAGAGGATGCCCAACGATTCCGCTCGTTTGCGGACCATGTGCAAAGCTCGTGTCTGACCGATCTGGAATCCCCTCGGCTGCTTGAGTCGCTGCATGAGTTTCGCTTCCGGTTTCTATACGGGAATCAGGAGCAGGCCGTGCAAGAGCTGAATCTACGGTTCATTGAGATGGAAGAAACGGCCGATGCTCTTTTAACAGGGATGGCAAATGACAAGCTGAAGCGGGAAATTCGACCTTGGCTGGTGAAATACTGGCACTGGGCAAAGGCAGGCCGTCTGATTGCCCAACTGATTGCCGCAGGGATTGAAGGAAGGAAGCTTCAGGCCGCAACGATCTACTTGCAGCTGCGTCGCTGGCTCAAGCGAACCGAGCGATTGCCGCAGCAGGTTTGCGGCAGCGTCATGAAGCTGTTTATCGATGCGGTGCTGCAGGAAGTGGCGAAGCAAAGGTAGACCATATTTTCTTGCAGTCGCCTTTGTCTTTCGTGACAATAAAGGAAATACGGGTGGTGAAAGAGGTGGAAGAAATGAGTATGCCAGCGAAGAAATTGCCCCAAAGCCAAAAATACTCCCGAAAGGATTACCTTGCGTGGAGTGACGAGGAACGTTGGGAAATTATCGATGGAACTGCCTACAACATGACACCGGCACCTTCACGAGCGCATCAGAAGATTTCGAGAGAGTTGCTTTTGACCTTTGGTAGTTATTTAAAAAGGAAAGCCTGCGAAATCTACGACTCGCCTTTTGACGTATTTCTGTCCGATGACAACATTGTACAGCCGGATCTGGTCATTGTTTGTGACCAAGCCAAGCTGACGGAACGAGGATGTGAAGGAACTCCCGACCTGGTCGTCGAAATTCTCTCCCCCGCCACTTCCAAAAAGGACCTGAACGAAAAGTTTTCCTTGTACGAGCGATTTGGCGTCAAAGAATACTGGATCGTCTTCCCGTTTGAAGGAAACAGCCAGATTCACGTCTATACCTTGAATGAGGGAAACGCATACGGTGAACCTGCTGTTTTTGCCAAAGGTGATTTCGCTACAACGACACTATTTGAAGAGCTCAGGATCGAGGTCAGCGAGATCTTTTCCTGATCGGAATAGACAAAACGCTCCCCGATTCAAACCGGAGAGCGTTTTTTTGCGAACAACGTTTTGGCCCATGCTTTCAGGGGAAGCTCGGTAATCAACATCCCGCTCAAAATAAGGAAACAGCCGATCATTTGACGAGTCGTCAATACTTCGTCAATCCACAAATACGAGGTAAGCGCCGCAAAGACAGGCTCCAACGCATAAATCAAGGCCATCCGCGTTGGCGTCGTCAGCTTCTGGAAAGCCGTCTGAGCGAGGAATGCAAGCGCAGTAGCCGGAATCGCAGTGATCAGCAATCCCCACGTTACCTTTGGATCGAGCATGGAGCTGCTGTCAAATGCCTTGTGCCAATCCTCGAACAAAAAAGCGTACAGCCAGCTGAGAAGCGCTACCGTAGCCAGCTGTGTGATGGCGAGCGGCAGGGCTGGGTGGTAGATCGCATATTTTGCCGTATAAACCAGTTGAAGCGCCACCGCAATCGCGCAGCCGAACATCAACACATCACCGACATTCAGCCCTTGCGTCTGGTTCATGGTCAGCATGTACAAGCCGAGCACAGCAGCGAGGACGCTGGCAGTCGACTGCCAGGTCAATTTGTGTTTGAGCAGAAGCAAGGAGAACAACGGGACAAGCACGACGCCAAGGCCTGTGATGAATCCAGCTTTCGATGGCGTCGTATACAACAGCCCGATCGTCTGCAGCGCATAGCTAAGATAAAGCCAAAAGCCGATCCATAAGCCCGACAGCAACAGCTTCGGGGTAAACGAATGGCGGAGCTTCGGATAAAACAAAGCCATCGTCACAATCAAAAAAAGTGTCGCAATCGTGAACCGAACCCCATTAAACGTATTGGGTGGCAGAACAGCGATTGCATTTTGCACGACGAGGAAGGTTGTTCCCCAAATCATCGTAATCAAAAGCAGGGTAATTTCTGCCCCAAGCTGCTTTTTCAATTGGTATCCCCACTTTTCACAATGTTCTCATTGTTGGACATGTTGGTTAAAATCATATCGGAATGAGGGGAAGCTTGCAACATATTTCACTTGGTTTGAAAAAGCTGCTTTCCGTGAGAAATTAGAGCGAATACCAGAGCAACCCCGCCCAAAATCACATATTTCAGCCATGGCGCACTGCTTGCCGGAACGATGGCAAGTGGCAGCAGGCTGACCACTGCGCTGCCGACTGCCAGGATGACGAGACAGCCGCTGATCGTGCTGATCGCCACTGGCTTCATCTCTCTTCTTCCCAACAGCATCAGATTCATGAATGACCCGATCGCTCCCCCGACAAACGCCCCGACAGCATACGATTCTTTCAACATGCTCGGAAATAATAGGGAAAAAAAGAGAACAAACGAACCCGCTATTATACCAATCATGATTTGATGTGAACGTGTCACGCAAAATCCCTCCTTCACTAGCATATTATCGGATATCCTTCTATCATCCAAGGATTTCATACCGTATTTGTAGAATTTTGCTGAAATCATAGAGAAAAGGGGGATTGCTATGAAATCATCCATCCTGCGTTCTCGTCGTGCCCGATTGGCAGTCATCTCGACTGAACGTGTCGCCAAGAGTGTTGCTAGCCTGTGTGCCGGGAACAAACGAATCGAAGAAAAATATGATGAAATTCGCGTCTTGTTGGATCGGGAGTTGAAGCGAAATGAATATTTTGTGATTATCGATCATAATGGATTGGGCGTCATACACACGAACCGCTTGCGGGAAGGCAGCATGTTTCAGGATGAGGTCGGACGAAAGGCGGCCATGACAACGGAAACGATCAGTCAATTGTATCGGCGAGATACAGGAGAATGGCTGATCGACACCGCCGTGCCAATCGGCAGCATCGGCGGCAAAAGCTATGTGCTGCGGATGGGCAAGCTGATTCATCGACCGTTTCTAGCCCCGGTGATCATAGGACTGGGCGTGATTCCCTCGCTTGTCAGTATTCCCGTCGCCATGGCTGGCGGCACCGGGCTATCCGCAATGATGCTCGTCGCAGGCTCTTCGCTGGTGATTGGACTGGCTGGCGGGTGGGGCGTATACCAGCATCTGCACAAACAGCTTGCCGCTTGGCTGGGTATGACCCGAATGGTTTCGGCAGGCAATTTGACAGTCCGTATTGACTCTGCGGCCAGAGATGAATTTCACCAGATGGGGCTAGAATTAAACAAAATGGTGCTCGGGATGAAAAACATCATTGCGGAAATCGCCAACTCGTCCAAAACGACACGGGCGATCAGTCAACAGCAAGCAAGGCAGGCTGAGGGATTAGCAGAAACGTTCGAAGAACTGACGGGAGTCGTTGGCGAATTCCAGGCTGGCGCGAGTCAACAGGCAGCAGGAACCAGAGGGGCGATGGAACGGCTGGACCAGGTGCTCGCAAGATTGG
>JBLNEJ010000397.1:0-5716 GCA_050262535.1 Clostridia bacterium | reverse complement strand
CAGCGCACTGACGAGCATGACCAGCGTAGACTTGGGCAAATGAAAATTGGTAACTAACCCGTCGATGATCGAAAATGTGTAGCCCGGGTAAATGAAAATGTCGGTCCATCCTGCTTCCGCTTCCAGCCTGCCGCCATGCGCACGCCCTGCCGTCTCCAGCGTCCGACAGGAGGTCGTCCCGACCGCGATGACCCGCCTTCCTTCACGTTTGGCGGTATTCACAAGGCTCGCGGTCTCTTCAGGAATCTCGTAATACTCCGCATGCATGACGTGCTCCTCGACGCTTTCTGCACTTACCGGGCGGAATGTTCCCAGCCCGACGTGCAACGTCACGTAGGCGAGCTGTACCCCTTTTTGCTCCAGCTTCTGCAGGTACTCTTTTGTAAAATGGAGCCCGGCTGTCGGCGCTGCCGCCGAGCCGAGCTGCCGTGAATAGACGGTTTGATAGCGCTCCCGGTCCTCCAGCTGCTCGTGAATGTAGGGAGGAAGCGGCATGGAGCCAAGCTGATCGAGCAACTCGTAAAAAATCCCTTCATATTCGAAGCGGATGATCCGCCCGCCCATCTCTGTCGCTGACTCACAAACAGCCCGCAACAGACCGCCGCCAAAGTCGATTTGCGTTCCCGGCTTTACCCGTTTGCCAGGCTTCACCAACGTTTCCCAGCGATCGTCTCCCAGCGATTTGAGCAACAGCAGCTCAATGTTTGCTCCGGTGTCGGATTTCACTCCGATTAACCGTGCAGAAATGACACGGCTATCGTTCAGCACGAGCACGTCTCCTGCCACCAGGTAGTCGATCAGATCGGTGAATTTCCGATGAGCGACGTCTCCCGTTGTTTTATCAAGCACGAGCAAACGGGATGAACTGCGGTCTGCCAGCGGATGCTGTGCAATCAAGCTTTCGGGCAAATCAAAATCAAATTGTGTTACATCCATTCGAAAGGCTCCCATCTGTCTTCCATGTCAAAAAAATGTGTTACCGTCCGATTGTAACATCCGTGTAGTAATATGCAAGGATTTGCATGTAATCGAGCCCTCTTTCGGCCAACGCTTTTGCGCCATATTGGGAAACACCCAAGCCGTGACCGAATCCATAGCCGCGGATCAGGAATTTTTTCGATTTGGATTTGGCATCCCACTCATTAGCTCCAGTATTGACAACAAAATCACTGCTAAATCCGTTAGCAGCCATGTCGTTTTGTTCAACGATCTCAAACTTGCCACTGCGCAAAATGCTGTCGCCTTGTTTAAAGATCGAACGAATCGCGTCAGGGGAAGATACCGTCAATGGGACCCCATCGGCAACGATTTGCAAGACGCGTCCGGATGGACCTCGAGACGAAACAGACAGTGAGCTGATCGGCTTCACAAAAAGCTGTGCCTTGTTGCGCACCTGGCTTGCATTGATCATCGCTGTGATTTCTTCAGCGGTATAGGGCCCACGCGTCCAGGAGTAGGCATTCTCCTCCGGTTCTTCGTTAAGGATCGTTACGAGAGTGCCAATGGGCAAGGTTTGAAGCACCTTGTGGTAGAGCGTACTCGGCCCATTGCGGAAATTCAGATTATTCGTGTTGACGAGACCTGTCGGCAGCCCGGCCGGATTCGTTCCGGTCACATTGACTAGGTCGGAGCGAATATAGCCGATCGCGCCATTGGCAAGGGCAGCTCGGTACCATCTCATTGCTTTTTCCTGCGGCTCGGTGTCTGGACTTTCCACGGAACGCAAATACGGAACGGGATTGCCCCACACTTCCGTACCATCTGCGGTCATCCCGCCTGCGTTTGAATAATACAACGCTTCCGCCAGTTTGCCGTTGTAACGGATCACTTCGCCTTCCGTCGCATCAACCGCACGCCTGATATCTTCTGCCTCACGCAAATACCCGCCGTACACCTGCTCATTTGCCGTATCGGACACGTTGGCAATGCCATATTTGTTCCCTTGCTTCAGCGCATGAGTGCGCGCAAGCACGGCTTGTGTCTTCAACGCTTCCAACGGCCACCCCATCGACATTTCGGTGCCGACTACGCCATACAAATACTGTTCAAGCGACAGCTCGTTGATGACCGTCAAATTTCCTTTGTATTTGGAAAGCTCGAATTCGCCCCGATACGTACGCTTGTCCCGCTCCTCCACGCCGATCAATGGGGTCTCGCTGCTTTTCTTCGGCGAGACGATCAGCTTGCTTTCGGGAGCAAACGCATATTGGTAGAGCGTTTCTCCACCCTTGCTCTCGCGATTCACCAGCACATAGCTCTTGGCGGTTGCCGTTTTATATTTCAAGTTCGGGAGAATGGATGAGGCCTGGATTGTCAGTTTGCCAAGCGCCTCCTTGTTCAGTTCGCTTCCGACCCATACGGCAAAGCGCGTTTTGTTTTTTCCCTGCGGCAGCATGGCCACATGTGCCGATACTCCGGCGTTTTCAAAAACAGCCTCTATTTTTTGCGCTTCCTTCAAGCTGTCAAAATGCCCGGCATCCAGATGATACGGACCGGTAATCCTCGGCTTAACCCCGAGAGCCTGCGCGGCTTTTTGTGATTGAGCCTGCGCGGCCTGATACGTTTCGAACGAACCGCTGACAACCCGATAGAGCGGTTTTGCTTCTGACCCCTCCATCTGCAGAGAGGCATCGATTTTTCCCTGATTGGCTAATTGGAGGATTCGTTCCGCTTCCTGCTTTTTGGTCGTTTCCAGCAAAGTCAGCTGCAATTGATCCACCTTGAAGCGGGCCTTCGTTCCTTTTGTTTCCGGGAGTGTGACCTTGTCGTCCTCAGAAGCGAGTTCTACCTTGAGGCCACCTTCACTGCTGAGCGTCACGGCCGGAACAACGCCACGGTAGCCGATGCCGGTATCGATAAACAACGCCACGCGAATGTGATCTTTGGCCGCCTGGACTCCGCCGGAGCCCAACGGCATCGACAGGGATAGCGCACTGACAAGCAATGCGGCTTTTCCGATCCGGGTTTTCCACATGATGCATCGTCCTTTCTGTCGAAGAAGTTTTTTAGCGAAATTTGGCATTAAACTTCTCTTCATTCGACAGCGCCAGTGGGGTATCCTCCCATTTTTCGTGGAAAAATCAGCAGGAAACGGACTTTGGGAAAAAGTACCCAATGAAAAAAAGCAGATCCACGATGAGTGTCCCACTCACGTAAATCTGCTATTTGCCCCCATTGTGCAGGACTACTTGAAAAGCCGGAACAAATACGTCCCAAGAGACAAAAGAACGCTAATGATAATACAGGTGACGATCGGAAAATAAAACCGCATGTTCTCTTTTTCCACCACGATGTCACCCGGCAGCCGTCCCAGTGGGAGGAACCGTCCGCCCACCTGCCAGAGCAGCCCGATGACGACCAGGACGACTCCGCCGATAATCAACAGCTTGGCGACAGGGTTCATGAGCTCATCTCCTTGCCGAAATGATGATACGCTGCCGGTGTTACCGTACGCCCGCGTGGGGTGCGCTGCATGAAACCAATCTGCATCAGATAGGGCTCATAGACGTCCTCGATCGTTTGCGACTCCTCGCCGATTGTCGCAGCCAAGGTGTCCAGGCCGACCGGACCGCCGGCGAATTTCTCGATAATCGCCAACAGCAGCTTGTGGTCGACATGATCGAGTCCGCATGCATCAACCTGCAACCGCTGCAGCGCCTCAGCGGCGATTTCGGTCGTAATCACCCCGTCGCCACGCACCTGTGCAAAGTCACGTACGCGCTTGAGCAATCGGTTCGCCACACGCGGTGTCCCGCGCGCACGCTTGGCGATCTCCACAGAGCCTCCTTCGGCAATGCCGATCTGCAAAATATCGGCTGCCCGGGAGACGATGAAGGCAAGCTCATGTATCGTATAAAACTCCAGGCGGTTCATGACACCAAATCGATCGCGCAACGGAGAAGACAGCAGGCCCGCCCGGGTTGTAGCCCCTACGAGCGTAAAGGGCGGCAAGTCCAGTCGAACGCTTCTGGCGCTTGGGCCTTTCCCGATTATGATGTCGAGGCAAAAATCCTCCATCGCCGGGTACAGCACCTCTTCCACGCTTCGGTGAAGCCGATGGATCTCATCAATAAACAGCACGTCATTTTCCTGCAGATTGGTCAAAATCGCTGCCAAATCACCCGGCCGCTCGATTGCCGGACCAGAGGTGGTGCGGATGTTGACACCCAGCTCGTTGGCGATAATTTGCGACAGGGTCGTTTTCCCCAGGCCTGGCGGTCCATAGAGCAAGACATGATCCAACGCTTCGTTTCGCAGCTTCGCCGCTTCGATAAACACCTTTAGATTATCTTTTACCTGCTGCTGGCCAATATATTCCGCTAGGTACCGGGGACGCAAGCTGAGCTCGGCACTGTCCTCTTCCCAGTTGAGGTGGGTCGTTATGATCCGATCTTCCATCTCCCTTACCCCCTCATCAGTTGGGCAAGCCCGACCTTGATCAGCTTCTCGACGGTCGCTCCTGCCTCGGCTTGGGCTCCCAGCTCACTCTTGATTTTGAGTATCTCCATGTCGGTATAGCCGAGGGCCGTCAAAGCCTCAAGCGCTTCGCTAAGCTGGGAATGAGCGCTGTGGGCAGCCGCTGCAGCGACGCCATCGACCGGCAAGGCAAAGGAAGGGGTAAATCCCGCCAGCTTGTCCTTGAGATCGAGGATCATGCGCTGTGCAGTCTTTTTGCCGATGCCGGGGAATTTGGTCAGGTAGGCTACATTTTCCTGCTGCACGGCGAGCACGATCTCTTCAGGGGTAGCCGCTCCCATGATCGCAAGTGCTCCTTTTGGCCCGATTCCGGTCACCTCCAGCAGCTTGCGATACAAATCGCGCTCATCCCGTGTGGCAAACCCATACAGATGCATTGCATCCTCCCGTACATGATGGTGCGTGAAAAACCTTAGCTTGACGCCTTGCTTCTGCACAAATGCATACGGGTTCGGCGAAAACAGCCGATATCCGATACCACCAGTCTCAACGACAATATATTCTGAATCCAAATACACGACAGTTCCTTCTACAAAATCAATCATGTTCTCGCACCTTCCGAAAGTAGAGCGTAATTGCGAAACTGGGCATGCGTAATGGCGATTCCGAGTGCGTCCGCCACATCATCCGGTTTGGGTACCTCGCGCAGCTTTAACAGAATGCGCACCATTTCCTGAATCTGCTTCTTTTCCGCTCCGCCGTACCCGGTTACCGCCTGTTTTACCTGCATGGGCGTATACTCGTACACGGGCTTGCCCGCAAGCTCGGCAGACAGCAGGATCACGCCCCGCGCATGGCCGACCGTGATGGCGTTGGTCACGTTTTTGGCGAAAAACAGCTTCTCCACGGAAATTTCATCCGGCTGATAGGTTTCCAGCAGCTTTTCCATCGCCTCAAATATTTGTTTTAGCCGCAGGGGGACAGGCAAGCCTGCTTCCGTTTGGATGCTTCCATATTGGACCGGCTTCAGCTGACTTCCCTGCTTCTCGATAATCCCGAAGCCAACTATGGCAATTCCGGGGTCTATTCCCAAAATCCGCATGCTACACTCTCCGTCTGTCACACATTTCTTCTCTACTGTATCATATTCAAGGACAAAAGCGAACATGCATTTCCGTTTTTTTGACTCGCAACACGGCGAAAAAGCCTGACCCAAACGGGCCAGGCTTGCGTACGGCGGTATTAGTGTTTGTTCAATCCGAGAGCGTCCATTTCATCATGCTGCATATGGGCGAATTCA
>JBLNEJ010000396.1:0-6581 GCA_050262535.1 Clostridia bacterium | reverse complement strand
TCTGGGCCACGCTTTCTATCCTTTTTGCCATCTACATTGGACTCTTGCTGTTCTACCTCGTGGGTATCTCCTCTTTCTGGACAACTGAAATCAATGGTGCGCACTACATACTGATTACTTTGATATTTGGGCTGGGTGGCCAATTGCTGCCGGTCGATTTGCTGCCAGGCTGGCTCAGCCAACTGGCGATGCTTCTGCCGTTTTCCTGTCTGCTTTATGTGCCCTCCATGCTGTATTTGGAGCAGCAATCGCCTGAATGGCTGTTCCTTCCGCTCAGTTGGGCGATCATCCTGACCATCATCGCACTCGTTGTGACGCAGCTGGCGCGCAGACGAACGGAGATACAGGGGGGATAACAAATGCTCGACTTATACAAAAAGCTGATGGTGGCCAATCTTCGCTCACAGATGCAATACAAAACGAACTTTTTGATCAACGCCGTGACGAATGCAGCGCTGATGGTGCTTGACTTTTTGCTGCTTGCGGCCATTTTGCTGCGGTTTGATGATGTGAAAGGCTGGAATCTATATGAAATCGGTCTGCTCTATGGCGTTACATCGGCGGGTATGGCGCTGTACCGCATCTTTTCTGTTGAAATCCATGAGTTCGAAAAATATATTGTCAATGGTGAATTCGATCAACTGCTGACCCGGCCTGTATCCCCGCTTTTTTTGCTTCTGACCCGCAGGGTTGATTTGGGGCGGATCGGAGGATTCGCGCAGGGGATCGGGGTTCTAATCTTCTCGCTGGTTCAACTGTTCGTTCAGGGAAAAGCAAGTCTGCTGCTCTTGCTATACATGCCAATCGCCATTTTGCTCGGCGCCATTTTGTTTTTTTCCATTTCGCTGGTGACGGCGACGAGCGCGTTCTGGACGACACAGGTAAAGGATTTGCAGGTATTTACGTTGTACGCACCTGCGAATGCGGGAAGCTATCCGATCAGCCTGTATCCCGCTTGGCTAAAATCGGTTTTTCTCGGCCTGTTGCCGGTCGGCTTCATCGTTTACATCCCTGCCCTCTATTTGTTGGGAAAGGGCGGGAGCTGGTTTAATCTGCTGCTTGCTCCTGCGGTTGTCTTGCTGTATTTTGCCTTTTCGCTTTGGTTCTGGAGATTTGGCATCAAGTTTTACCACAGTACGGGTTCGTAGAGAGGAGGATCAACATGATCGTAGCAGAAGCGTTGGAAAAAACGTTTGTCCAAAACCGCACCCAAACCGGGCTGCTCGGCGGTGTGCGGTCGCTCTTTTCACGCGCAACGACTGAGAAAAAAGCAGTTTCGTCCCTTTCGTTTACGATCGGGGAAGGGGAGTTCGTCGGTTATCTCGGACCAAACGGTGCAGGGAAGTCAACGACGATCAAAATGTTGGCAGGCATCCTGCATCCGACAGCGGGACGTATACGAGTAGCCGGCTTTAGTCCGCAGCATGATCGCAAGGAGGTTGCCAAACGGATTGGCGTCGTGTTCGGGCAACGGACACAGCTTTGGTGGGATTTGCCTGTCCGGGATTCTTTCGAGATTTTGCAGGCCATGTATCGGGTAAGTGATGCTGACTTCAAAGAAAGAATGCAGTGCTACGACGATCTGCTGGAGTTGGGTATGTTTTACGACACACCGGTACGCAAGCTTTCGCTCGGTCAACGGATGCGCGCCGATTTGGCCGCCGCCCTTTTGCACAACCCGGACATCTTGTTTCTCGATGAGCCCACGATCGGACTCGATGTTGTGGCAAAGGAACGAATCCGTCAATTTTTGCAGGAAATCAATCGTACGGAGAAGAAAACGATTCTGCTGACTACGCATGACATGGATGACATTGAAGCGCTTTGCCAGCGCATTCTCATTATCAACCACGGACAGTTGGTGATGGATGGAACGTTGGCGCAGCTGCGGGAGCAGATTGGATTGCCAACAAAATGCACCGTGCTCTTTGCAAGCGAACCCCAGGTCGAGGAAGTGAAAGGAACCGAGAGAATGGAAAAAGTTGGTAATCAAGTCAGCGTTTATTATGACAAGCGAACCATTTCCACGCCAAAAGTGCTGGAAGCAATGGGGCGGTGGGGGGAGCCGATCGATATCGAGCTGAGTGAACCGGAAATTGAAGAGCTGATTCGTCGCATCTATTAACATGCAAAGGGTTGTAATGTGGGCCACTGTCGAATATACTAGTTTTGGCACCAGGTATTAACTTCTACCAGTAAAAAAGCTAACGATTCGCTTACATATTGTTGGGGGGTGGCGACCATCGCCCGATTGCCGAAAAAAGATCGACAGACGCGGCTTGTCCACTATCTGAAGGAAAATACGTTTGCTACGGACGAAGATTTGGCAGAGGTTTTTCGCGTTAGCATCCAAACGATACGCTTGGACCGTTTGGAGCTTGGCATTCCCGAGCTGCGTGAACGCATCAAAAGCGTCGCGGAGCGCAGTCTCGATCCGGTCAAATCGCTGGGCATCGACGAGGTAATCGGTGAAGTCATCGATCTGCAGCTCGATGTACAGGGGATCTCCGTGCTTGACATCAAAGAAGAGCACGTATTCACCAAAACGCAAATTGCCAGGGGGCACTACATATTTGCACAAGCGAATTCACTGGCGGTTGCCTTGATCGATGCAGATGTCGCCCTGACGGCAACAGCTCGCGTTCGTTTTATTCGTCCTGTCAAGCTGGGAGAGCGACTCGTGGCCAAAGCGGTGGTTCGTTCACGAATGGGAGACGAAAGCCGTATTCGCGTCGAAACAAAAGTGCAAAATGAAGTTGTCTTCTCTGCGAGCTTCCGTGTCGTTCGGACGGACCAGGAAAGCTCGCATGAAAGTGAACAAGGATAAAGGAGGAAATGAATTGCGTATCGCTCTTGATGCGATGGGAGGAGACCACGCGCCAAAAAGTGCGGTCGAGGGTGCACTTCAAGCGGCTGCCTCGGACTCATCGCTTACGGTTGTGCTCGTAGGAGACGAGACAGCCATCAGACAGCATCTACCCGCAACCATCCCCTCCGGTATTGAGATTCATCATACAACGGAAGTCATTGATGCGGACGACGAGCCCGTAAGAGCGGTTCGTCGCAAAAAAGATTCGTCAATGGTTGTCACGATGGAGTTGGCCAAAAACGGACAGGTGGACGCTTGCATCTCAGCCGGAAACACCGGAGCTTTGATGACAGCAGGCTTGTTGGTCGCCGGCCGCATGAAGGGGATCGAGCGACCTGCCCTGGCAGCATTCATTCCGAATGTACAAGGAAAAGCATCGCTGATGCTCGATGTTGGAGCCAATGTTGACGCAAAGCCCATTCATTTGCTGCAATACGCCATCATGGGAAGTGTCTATGCCGAGAAAGGGATGGGCATTGCAAAGCCAAAAGTCGGGTTGCTCAATGTGGGAACCGAAGAAACAAAGGGAAATGAGCTGTGCAAGGCCACTTATCCGTTGCTTGCCTTGACCAAGACCAATTTCATCGGGAATGTCGAAGCACGGGATGCCATGCAAGGGACGTGCGATGTCATTGTCTGTGAAGGCTTTTCCGGCAATGTGCTCCTCAAGGCGCTGGAGGGCTGTGCCAGCACGATCTTTTCCATGCTAAAAGAGGAATTTACTTCCAGTTTCTTGAATAAAATAGCAGCCGCGATTCTCAAGCCGGGCCTGATTCGGTTCAAGAAGCGCATGGACTATGCCGAATACGGCGGAGCCCCGCTGCTTGGACTGAAGGTGCCGGTATTCAAAGCGCATGGCTCTTCAAATTCGCTGGCGATCAAAAACGCAATTTTGGCGGCAGCACGTTATGTTCAAAATGATGTGAACGGCTTGATCCAAAACGAGCTGGACCAACATATTCAAACGGAAAGCGAGTGACCTGGATGACAACATTACGTTCCGTAGGCATCCTTGCGACAGGCTCCTACACGCCTGAGCGCGTTCTGACCAATGCGGACTTGGAAAAAATGGTGGAAACGAACGACGAATGGATCGTTTCGCGCACAGGAATTCGCGAACGCCGTATTTCTTCACCTGAGCAAGCATCCTCTGATCTTGCTTACGAAGCAGCGATGAAGGCGCTGAAGAAAGCGAATATCACTGCTGAAGAGCTCGATATGATTATCGTGGCAACCGTTACGCCGGACATGATGTTCCCTTCGACCGCGTGCATTTTGCAAGACAAGCTCGGCGCGAAAAAGGCCGCAGCGCTTGATGTTTCGGCAGCCTGCACAGGCTTTTTGTACGGAGTGGCGACTGCGACGCAATTTATCACAACAGGAATGTATCGCTATGTACTCGTCATTGGCGTTGAGTCGTTGTCCAAAATTACCGACTATGAAGACCGCAATACGTGCGTGCTGTTCGGCGATGGAGCGGGGGCAGCCATCCTTGGTCCGGTAGCCGAAGAATACGGCTTCAAAGCGTTCGATCTCGGGGCAGATGGCTCCGGCGGCGCGCTGCTGAGTTTGCCAGCGGGAGGCTCGCGGATGCCTGCAACCTCGGAAACAGTGGCAAACAAGCTCCACTTCCTGTCGATGACGGGCAGCGAGGTGTTCAAATTTGCGGTGCGCGTCATGAATTCGGCAACTGAAACCGTTCTTGAAAAAGCCGGTTTGTCAAAAGAAGAGATTAACCTCCTGGTGCCGCACCAAGCGAATCTGCGGATTATCGATGCTGCCGTCAAACGCTTCGGCTTGACGGAAGACAAGGTTGCGATCAATGTGGACCGATACGGGAACATGTCCTCCGCTTCCATTCCGGTTGCACTCGATGAAGCGGTGGAAGCAGGACGCGTGAAAGAAGGAGACAACCTGGTACTCGTTGGATTTGGCGGAGGCTTGACCTGGGGCGCAACGCTGCTGAAATGGTCCACCAAACAGGTCTAACGAAAAAGGAGCTCGAGAACATGAGTAAAATTGCGTTGGTTTTCCCTGGGCAAGGTTCACAATTTGTCGGAATGGGAAAAGAATTGATCACGAAATCGGCTGCGGCCAAAGCTGTTTTTGAACAGGCGGATGCGGCGCTGGGCTTTTCTCTTTCTACCCTCTGCTTTGAAGGGCCGGAGGAGCAGCTGCGATTGACTGCCAATACACAGCCTGCAATTTTGACGACAAGCGTCGCGTTGCTGGCAGCATTGAAGGAACAGCAGCCACAGGTGAACGCGACCTATGTGGCTGGACATAGCCTTGGTGAATATTCGGCCCTGGTTGCAGCGGGAGCGATTTCATTTGAGGATGCGGTCAAAACGGTTCGTCTGCGCGGCCAGTTCATGGAAGAAGCGGTCCCGGCTGGCGAAGGAGCCATGTCGGCCGTTTTGAACCTCGATCGTGCGGTTCTGCATGGCGTTTGTGAGGAAGTAACGGCTTCTGGCCATCCGGTGCAGTTGGCCAATATGAACTGCCCGGGTCAGATCGTCATTTCCGGCAGTGCAGAAGGCGTCAAGCTGGCAGGCGAGAAAGCGAAGGAAGCGGGCGCGAAGCGAGTGCTTCCGCTGAACGTGAGTGGCCCATTCCATTCCTCGCTCATGCAGCCAGCGGCAGACAGGCTAAAGGATGTGCTGGCAGGCATTAGCGTCAGTGACGCTTCCATCCCGGTCGTCGCCAACGTTTCCGCTCGACCAGTGACTGAAGCCAAGACAATCACGCAGAGTCTGATCGATCAGGTGGCTTCCCCGGTTCTATGGGAAGATTCGGTAGCCTGGATGGCGGAGCAAGGCGTGACAACCTTTGTCGAGATCGGACCGGGTAAAGTACTGGCTGGTCTGATCAAAAAAATCGCTCCGGGCGATGTGAACATTTATTCCGTACAAGATGCGGAGTCGCTTGAAGAGCTGTTGAACGGAGGGGTTTTATGCTAACGGGAAAAGTGGCACTGGTTACAGGCGCTTCTCGCGGAATTGGCCGCGCGATTGCGCTGAAGCTTGCTGCTGAGGGCTGCAATGTTGTGGTCAACTATGCAGGCAGCGAAGCGGCAGCAGCGCAAACGGTTGAAGCGATCAAGGAAATGGGCAGAGATGCCATCATGGCGCGTGCGAACGTCAGCAATGCGGAAGAAGTGAACGACATGTTCAAAGCGGCGCTGGATAAGTTCGGACAAATCGACATCCTTGTCAACAACGCCGGCATTACGCGCGATAACCTGATGATGCGCATGAAGGAAGACGAATGGGACGATGTGATTGACATTAACCTCAAAGGTGTGTTTAACTGCATCAAAGCGGCAACTCGTCCGATGATGAAACAGCGCAGCGGCCGAATCATCAACATTACCTCGGTCGTCGGCGTACTCGGAAATGCGGGTCAAGCCAACTACGTAGCGGCCAAGGCCGGCGTGATCGGGTTGACGAAGACGGCAGCGCGCGAGCTTGCTTCCCGTGGCATTACCGTCAATGCGGTGGCTCCAGGATTTATTGACACCGACATGACGGCGGTATTACCAGAGGATGTGAAGAGCGGCCTTTTGACACAAATCCCACTTTCACGCCTGGGCAAGGCCGAGGAAATTGCGAATGTCGTCCATTTCCTGGCAAGTGATGCAGCAGCCTACATGACAGGGCAAACCTTGCATGTTGACGGCGGCATGTATATGTAACAGCCTTGAATCAACTGG
>JBLNEJ010000395.1:0-2913 GCA_050262535.1 Clostridia bacterium | reverse complement strand
AGCCATTGAGGAAAATGTTAGCGTTGCACCAATTGGGCAAACGAGCGGTCAACGGCTGTGATTGTCTGCTCGATATCTTCCTGCGTATGTGCGGTTGTAATGAACCACGCTTCATATTTGGAAGGTGCGAGGCAAATGCCTTCAGCGAGCATCAGCTTGAAGAAGCGACCAAAAAGCTCGCTGTCACAAGTCTGGGCGTCATCGTAGTTGTAGACTGGACGATCCGTGAAATAAACCGCAATGGCCCCTTTGACACGGTTAAGTTGAATGGTTACACCATGCTTTTCAGCAGCAGCGGTAATGCCGTCTGCGAGCATGCTGCCCAAGCGGTCAAGCACATCGTATACACCCGGCTGTTTCAGCACCTCCAGGCAAGCGATTCCGGCCTGGATGGAAGCGGGGTTTCCGGCGTGGGTACCAGCCTGATAGGCTGGGCCGAGCGGAGCTACCTGCTCCATGATTTCCTTGCGGCCGCCGTAAGCGCCGATCGGCAGGCAGCCGCCGATAATTTTGCCCAGTGCGGTCAGGTCCGGGGTGATTCCCAGCAGCTTTTGCGCACCGCCGTAGCAGAAACGAAAGCCTGTGATGACCTCGTCATAAATGACGAGTGCACCTGCTTCATGGGTCAGGCGACTTACTTCCTCGAGGAAGCCGGGTTTAGGCTCAACGATCCCGAAGTTGCCGACGATCGGCTCAACCAGAACAGCTGCGGTTTGGTCGCCCCACACTTTGATGGCTTCCGCATACGCTTCAATGTCGTTAAACGGAACGGTGATTACCTCACTGGCAATCGTTTGCGGGATTCCTGCGCTGTCCGGGATGCCGAGCGTGGAGGGGCCTGAACCTGCAGCAACGAGTACAAGATCGGAGTGGCCGTGATAGCAGCCGGCGAATTTGATGATTTTGGTGCGGTTCGTATAGGCACGGGCGACGCGGATGCATGTCATGACCGCTTCTGTTCCCGAGTTGTTAAAGCGGATCAGCTCCATTGAAGGGATTGCTTCGCGGATCATTTGGGCGAAGTGGACTTCCCACGGAGTAGGTGTGCCGTACAGGGTCCCGTTTTCAGCTGCACGTACGATTGCTTTCGTAATATGGGGATGGGCATGTCCGGTAATGATCGGGCCGTATGCCGCCAAATAATCGATGTAGCGGTTGCCGTCAACATCCCAGAAATATGCGCCCTGTGCTCGTTCCATTGCAACGGGGGAGCCGCCGCCGACAGCCTTGAACGAACGGGACGGACTGTTTACGCCGCCGACGATGACATCCTCGGCCTGCGCGTGCAAACGGACAGAGTTGCTGTGATTCATAGATCATTCCTCGCTTTTTTCCGAAATGGTTTCACTGACCTATGATATCACATTTCGGCAAGTGGGGGAGGCAGGCTTGGAGGTGGGGCAATAGGATGGGACACATCCATGGAATAACCTTCGAAACTGTTTTTCTTTGCAAACTTCGCTTGCTCTCATATACACTAGCAAAGGAGTGAACCTACAAGGGGTAAGGAAGTGTGCCGCATGATACTGGTAAAAGACCTGCAAAAGGAATTCAAAATCCATCAGGCCCGCGCTGGATTGGGCGGAGCCTTGCGCGATTTGTTCAATCGTGAATACAAAACCGTGAAGGCGGTTGATTCCATTTCATTTGAAGTAGAGGCGGGAGAAATTTTTGCGCTGATTGGTGAAAATGGTGCCGGAAAATCGACCACGATCAAGATGCTGACGGGTATTTTGACGCCAAGCGGCGGAGACATCCGGATAAACGGTTTCGTTCCCTATAAGGAGCGGGAAGCGTACGTCAAATCGATCGGTGTCGTATTTGGCCAGCGGTCACAGCTATGGTGGGATTTGTCCCCGTTGGAGTCGTTTCGCCTGCTTCGCCGTGTGTATAAGGTAGAGGAAGCGGAAGGGAGCGCCTGGCTGGACCGCCTGATTGAGGAGCTGGAAATCACCCCGTTCGTCAATCAGCCTGTGCGCAAGCTGAGTCTTGGCCAACGGATGCGCTGTGAAATCGCCGCATCGCTCATCCATAAGCCGAAGCTGTTGTTTCTTGATGAGCCGACTGTCGGGCTCGACGTGCTGGTCAAGCAAAAGATTCGCGATTTCCTGCACAATCTGAACCAGACGGAGAAAATGACCATTCTGCTGACGACGCACGACATGTCGGATATCGAGGCGTTGTGCAACCGGGTGCTCGTGATGGACAAAGGACATCTGATCTTTGACGGGATGATGGACGATCTGAAGGCACGCTGGGGAGACGGAACCGAGGTGGTGTTCCAGTTCAAGCAGAAGACGACGGTCGAGCAGCTCCGCGCAGCGTTGGGCTCATACCCGTGCGAGCTGGTTGCCCAAAACAGCGTGACGATCCAGGTGAAGATGAAGCGCAGCCAGGAGCTTTTGCCGCATGTCCTGTCCACGGTGATGTCGTCCTTTGAAGTAACCGACGTCAAAATGCAGGAGACGAGTACGGAGGAAATCGTTCGCAACATTTATTCTGCGGATGGCGAGGTAGCGAGCCATGGGTAAATTGTACGCCGAATTGATCCGCATGCGTTTTCTGACAATGCTTGCGTATCGGGTAAACTATTACAGCGGCATCATCATTTATGGATTGAATATCGGAGCGTATTACTTTTTGTGGGGAGCGATTTATGGGGATCATCCGAATCTCGCCGGACTGACGATTGCGCAGATGACGTCCTATGTCGCGATTGCGTGGATGTCCCGCGCCTTTTATTTCAACAACATCGACCAGGAGATTGCCCAGGATGTACGTGAAGGAAAAGTGGCAATCGAGATGATTCGTCCCTACAACTATCTTTCGGTGAAAACAGCTCAGGCGCTGGGGGAGGGCATCTTCCGGATGATTTTCTTCGCGTTGCCGGGGATGATCATGGTGAGTCTCTTT
>JBLNEJ010000394.1:0-9513 GCA_050262535.1 Clostridia bacterium | reverse complement strand
GGTGGAAGCTTTGTTTTGGCATCTCCCCGTGCAGCGTTCAGCTGCGATTGCGTCAGAAAAAGGCTCTCGGTGAGGTCAGCTCCCCGAATATCAGCATCCCGGAAATCCGCTCCGATGAGATCGGCCATTCGCAGATCGGCTCCTCTGAGATCAGCTGCAATGAGATAAGCGCCTCGCAGATTGGCCCCTCTCAGGTCAGCACCTCCCAGCTTGGCACCGATCAGGTCGGCTCCCCGGCCGAATGTTTTTTGCTGACCCTTTTTCGGGCGCGGTGCTTGGGCACGGACGAGTTCGCTGGTGCGAAGAAGCAGCGTATTCACATCAGCCCGGTGTACAGCCACATCCACTTTCAGGAGAGCATCGGGATCGAGATGAGTGAGGTCCTCCGTCTTGTCGAGCGCGTCCTTGAGCTCACGGTGAATCGGATTGGCGGCTGGCAACTCCATCGCCTCCGTTATATACCAGAGCAGCTCATGGAGTTGCCGCATGATCGGGAATACTTCGAACATTTGCTTGGCGATTTCCGGGGCGCTCCTCCAATCTTTTCCGCCAAAGGTGACGTGGGCTACCTTTTGGCCTGCACCGAAGCATTCATATACAGTACATCCGCGAAAGCCCCGTTGCCTGAGACTTGTATGCACGCCGCAACGGAAATCCGGTTGCAGGTTGCCACACGGTCGTCCGGCCTCTTTGTCGATGGCGAAGTCTGACGATGCCGCGAATGGCAGTGCGACACAGCATAAGCCAAAGCAGCGCTCGCAGTCGTCATACAGATTGAGACGACCTCTTTCAGGGAAAAATTCTCTATCTGGTTGATCCTTACACATGCCAGTCCTCCTACTCGGTGTTCCATCATTCATCAACTACGTCCGGTTCGCAATTCCGTTAAGCAAAATATCGACCGTTAACGCGATCTGTTCGTCCTCTGTGCGCTGCTGATATTCTTCCGGCGCGATAACATTTTTGAACAGCAGCAGTCCGAGAAGCATGGAAATGAACGCGCGTGTCACCGCATCCGGCGGGAGGGGGCGCAGCTCTCCAGAGGCAATCCGGCTCTCGGCGAATTGGGTCCCTAACCGTTTTGCTTCCTTGGCAATATTGTTAATGACGGCATCGCGCAGCTCCTCGTGAAAAAAAGCTTCCTGCAACAAAATCCGCGCATGCTTCCCATTCGTTTCGATCAAGTCGAGGCGATTTTTATACAAGTCGGCAAAAATGTCAGCAAGTGACCGGTCGCTATGCGTTGTCAGAATGCTGCGGATATCCTTTAGTACGAATGGAGCCGCAATTTTTACGACCATGGGTGCTACAGCGGCGATCAGAATGTCCTTTTTCGATTTGTAATGGCGAAAAATCGTTCCCTCCGCAACCCCTGCTTCCTTGGCGATCTCTGCCGTTGAGCTGGCGCTGAAGCCCTTTTCCGCAAACAGCTTGATCGCCGCCTGCAAAATCTGGCGTTGCTTTTCGGTCATTTGATCTTCATCTTTTAACTCATTTATGAACAACTGAATATTATCTTCAAAGGTTTCCTTGCTCATGCCGGCGATTCCCTCCTTCTCCCTCTGCGACCCTTCTATTCGATTTTCTTGCGGAAGCGCAGCATCGCAATGATGATCATGAGCACGCAGAAGATGGTCATCCCTAGCGTATCCCTCCAAAGTGCGGTCAAATCGACTCCCTTCAGAAAGATGCCGCGCAAAATCTCCAAAAAATAGGTGAGCGGCACAAGCCCTCCCAGCCATTGTATCACGAGCGGCATGGAATCGCGTGGAAACATGAAGCCGGAAAGAAGCACGCTCGGCAGGATGAAGGCGAATGCCATCTGCATCGCTTGCAGCTGCGTTTTGGCAACCGTGGAGATAAAAATCCCCAGCACAAGTGTTGTGATCAAAAACAACAGCGATAAAGCGACCAGCAACGAAATGCTTCCTTTAACCGGTACACCGAACCAATATGTGCCGAGCAGAAGCACAATGCAGAAGGAAAAGAGCCCGACACCGACGTATGGCGTGATTTTTCCAAGCATTAGCTCCAGTGGTCGAATCGGCGTGACGATCAACTGCTCCATCGTGCCCCGCTCCTTTTCCCTGACAAGCGAAAAAGCGGTCAAAATCATCGTGACATTCTGCATGATCAGTCCGATCAGCCCCGGAATGTTAAAAACGACACTCTCCATATTCGGATTAAACAACACGCGCGATTCAACCGCAACCGGCAATTCAAGCTTGCCGAGCCCTTGCTTTTGCAAGTTGCTCTCCTGCAAGGTGATCGCCTGATTCTGTATGATCAGCTGGGCATTGGACAGCGCGGTTCTGGCAATATTCGGGTCGGAGCCATTCACCAGCAGCTGCACGGCTACAGGCTCATTGCTATCCCGTTTTTTGGCGTAATCAGCGGGAATGACCAGTCCAACATCAATCGTCCCATCATCGATTTGCTGCTCCATTTCGGCATAGCTGCTTACATAGGATTGGATCGAAAAGATTTCTGTATTGGTAAAGCTTTGCGCCAGCTCCCGACTCGCCTCGGAATGATTCTGATCCCAGACCGCCGTGGCGATATGCTCCACATCGGTATTGACCGCATACCCAAACAGGAACAGCAGCATGATCGGCATCACCAGGGCGATGGCGAGGCTCGGTTTGTCCCGTTTGATCTGGATTGCTTCTTTTTTCACAATCGAGCGAAAACGTGACCAGCTGAATCGTCGTCTCATGTCGATCTCCTCGCTTCCTCCCGTTCAACCAGGCCAAGAAACACTTCCTCCAGATTGCTTACCTGCATGTGCTCGATCAGTTCCTGCGGTGTTCCTTGCGCCAATAGCGTCCCGAAAAAAATAAAGCCAATCATGTCGCACGTCTGTGCTTCGTCCATGTAGTGCGTGCTCACGAGGATCGTCATTCCTGCTCGTGCCAGCTTATGAATGACATCCCAGAAAATCCGGCGCGACACCGGATCGACACCTGCCGTTGGTTCGTCAAGAATCAACAGCTCCGGTTGATGCAGCAACGCGCATGATAGTGCAAGCCGCTGCTTCCAGCCGCCTGACAAGGAACCGGCAAGCTGCCTTTCACGACCGTTCAGCCCGGCCATCTCGATCAGCTCCGCTCTGCGTCTCGCCAGCTCTGGACCGTGGATCTCATAAATTCCTGCGTAAAAATCCAAATTTTCCTCGACCGTCAAATCTTCATACAAGCTAAACTTTTGCGACATATAGCCGATGCGCTGCTTGATCTCTTCGCTCTGTGTCATAACATCATAGCCGAGTACCTCACCTTTGCCCGAGGTTGGCACAAGAAGGCCGCAAAGCATGCGAATCGTCGTTGACTTGCCCGAACCGTTTGGGCCAAGGAAACCATAGATGGTTCCTTTTTGGATGGAGATCGAGATTTGGTTCACCGCGATTCGTTCCTGGAACACTTTTGTCAGGTTCTCACATCGAATGACCGTGCTCATTGCGCCCCCACCTGTTCTGAGAGGAATACATCGGCTGGCATGCCAGGTCTCAGCTTGTCAAATCCGTTCTCAACGGCGATCGTCACGGCAAACACCATCTTGGCTCGCTCGTCTTTCGTCTGCACGTTTTTCGGCGTGAACTCCGCTTTGTCCCTGATTGAACGAATAACGCCGGTGAAGCGTTCGTTCGGATACGCGTCAACAGCGATACTTACTTTTTTCCCGATCACAATGCTGGCCAGCTCAGCTTCAGGAATGTACACTTTCACCTTCAACTGATCTTTTTTCATCATTGTAAAAAGGGTAGCGCCTGCTTTCACCAGCTCTCCTTGCGAAACATTCTTTCGCAATATCGTTCCGTTCTCCGGTGCCACAACCTTTGTTTTTTCCAGCTGCAATTTTGTCTGGTCCAGCTTTGCCCGCGCTTGCAGTTCTTGCGCCAGTAGCGCCTTCAGATTATAGTCGGTACTACCCTCCTGCAGCAGATCAAGCTCCGCTTGTGCACTGCTGACCTGCGCCTGCGATGTTTCAATTTGGGCCTGCGAAGCGTCCCACTCGCTTTTGCCGCTTGCATATTGCGCCTTGGTCGAGGACACTTGCGCAGCTAGCTGATTGACTTGTGTCCGGGCTTGATTGACAAGCTCTGCCTGTGCGTCCAGATCGCGTTTGGAAACGGCACCGCTTTGATACAGGCGTGTCGTTTCCTGCAAACGTGACTGTTGGTAGGCCAGCGTTTGCTTGGCGCCCGCCAGCTGGCTTTCCACCTGCTTCAGCTGGTCGTTGACCCGATCCATATTGGCTTTGGCCTGGCGTGACCGCGCCTCAGCCAGCGTCACGTTGGCGGCTGCCTGCTGCACGGCTGCTGTTCCTTTTCGCAGCGTCTGGTTTCGCGTTCCCGCCTTCGCTTCTTCCAGACGGGCAGAAGCTTGCATCAATGCCGCTTCCGCTTCCTTGACGACAAGCTGGTAGCTGTCGTCCTCAATGGCGGCAAGCTGCTGGCTCTGCTGCAATTGTGCTCCTTCCTCCACGGAAACCGTCTTTAGCACGCCACCTACTTCAGCAATAATCGGAAGCTCCTCCGCTTCCAGAATTCCTGAGATGGCTGGCTCGGCTTTTGTCGCAAAGCTGCATCCCGTCGTTGTGAGGAGCAAAACAAGGCCCGCCACTCGTAGCCAGCTTTTTTGGTTCGTTTTCATCAACGGCACCTCCGCAATAAAAGTGAGTAATCACTCGCTTTTTGATGTCATTATATTCCAAACCACTATTTTTGTATACCTCCATTTTTTCGAAAAAAAGCTCCGCCTTCATCGCGGAGCCTCCCACTGCTTATTCACCGCCTGCCTGCAGACTGGTCAAGATGTCTTTTCGTGCTTTATCCGCATATGGAACTGCAGGGACGTATGCCTCTCCCTTTTCCTTGCCGATCCATGTCAATTCGGCCAATGCCAGCCGCTCAAAGTTTTCCGCTACATGAATATCGCCCTCGCCCCTGATCCCCTCGATGACGGGGTACAGCCTGGCGTAAAACCCGTTGATGTACCACATATCAAAAAGCAGGTCGGGATGCACAAGGCCATTTTTGTACAAAACCCCAACCATTTCGAAAAAGCCATACAATGTACGAAATTGCAGCAATCCGTCGCTTCCTTGAGGAAAGCGTTGGCGAAAGCTTTCATAGTCTGTATCGCCCAGCTCACGATCAAACCAGATCCGAGCCTGGCGCAAACGATCTGACTCATACTGATCGTACAATCTCAAAATGACCTCAGCATCTTGAAAAGTAGGAACTGTCATCTACTATCGCCTCCATTGTTTTTCCCATATACTGTTAAGTATCGCACCAACAACCATGTCAGACAAGTCATTCGAAAGAGGAGAGTCCATCCCATGAAAATGCTTTATCTCATCAGACACTGCCAGGCGGAGGGACAAGCCCCGGATGCTCCTCTCACGCCACTCGGCCGTGAGCAGGCCAATCAACTGGCTTCATTTTTTCAGGAGATTGCCGTCGATCGGATTGTCTCCAGCCCGTTTCTCCGGGCGCGCCAGTCGGTTGAACTGCTCGCACTGGCAAAACACCTCCCTGTCGAAACGGATGATCGCCTGACCGAACGCGTTCTCTCCGGTAACCCACTGGACAATTGGCTTGAGCAGTTGCGCCAAAGCTTTGACGATCTCGACCTGTGCCTGGAAGGCGGCGAGTCCAATCGGACAGCCATGAACCGAGCCATTGCGGCCATCGATTCCGTCCTTTCCCATGAAGCCGTGACTACACTGATTGTCACTCACGGTGCACTGATGACATTGCTCCTGAAGAATTTTGACAATCGGTTCGGTTTCACTGAATGGAGCAATTTGAGCAATCCAGACGTTTATCAAATTTGCGTTTCCGATGATCAGGCAACCGTTCGACGTGTTTGGGCGTAAACCCGTTAAACAAAAAGAGGTACTATATCAGCACCTCTTCCTTTTTTCCCATATGTATGTCTGTTCGTCTCTCGGTTCGGATGAACGTCTCCAACTGCTCAGGGGGTAGTTTTTGTATGAAGTCGATAAACACGCGGGCCAGATTGGGATCGAATTGACTGCCTGCCCCCTCCTCGATCCGGCGCAACGCTTCCTTCACGTCCATCCCTTTACGATAGGGCCTGTCCGACACCATCGCATCAAATGAATCAGCAACAGCCAGGATCCGGGCAATCAGCGGAATGTCATTTCCCTTCAGCCCATCGGGATAGCCTTTCCCATCGATCCGTTCGTGATGGGACCGAATCGCCGGCAGCAGCTCCTCGAATACCCCTGACTGCTTGATAATTTGATAACCGATCACCGTATGTTCCTTGATTCGCTCGAACTCTTCTGCGGTCAGTTTCCCTTCCTTTTTGAGGATGTAGTCCTCGATGCCGATCTTCCCGATATCATGCAAAATTCCTCCGAAATACACCTCATCTGCAAAACTCTCGGGCATTTCCATCTTCCTCGCGATCTCGCGTCCCAGAGTCGCCACTCGCTGCGAGTGACCGTGTGTATACGGATCCCTTGCATCGACAGAGTGAGCCATCGCGGTGAGGAAGGAGTGGTTCAGCGATTTCACTTCGGCGACTTTTTCCTCCAGTTTGACAAGACCGTCAAAGTATTGGCGGAAAACAAAGCTGATCGTGACAAAAGCAACTAGTACGGGGATCATTGCCATAGAACCGTAGTAGGCTACCAGGCGAGCCCCGATACCCCCAAGGACCATCAGCATGAAATAGACAGCAGTCCCTGCTTTGATCATTTCTTTTACTTTGGTCCACCACGTGACGTTGACATAATATGATATCAAAATGGCGCATAGGCCAGTATTTGCAGCATAACATACAACCAAAAGCAACAAATCCGCTATTGCCCAATGAACATTCAGCGAGACAAGCCATTCCTGAAGGAGTCCAACAATCCAGATTGTTGCTAACCATTGTCCGATATTCGGCAATACTTTCTTAGGTGCCCGAAATAGAAATCCAAGTACGATGACCTCGATTACGACTGCCCATATAGCGAGCCACGGTCCCTTCAACAGGATTGCCGAAAAAATAACCGCTCCGTTCAACGTTAACGCTGCATTGTAGGTGCGAATGGGGGCAAAAGAGCAGACAACGGCCAAAATCGTATACGCGACTAATATCTGCAAATTCTCTTTGGCTCCCCACTGGTTCAAGGAGTCGATCAAAATGAGTATGGCGACAACCGGAAATCCAATGGCTACGAATAATCGTTTTAGTTGATAGCTAACTTTTTGCTTCATAGATCTTACCTTCGCGTAACCTTATGAGTGAAATGGGCTTGTTGAAAATGCGTTGTACCAGAAGGAAGGTGGCAAGTATAATAAACAAATCCCCGATGCTAATGACCCGTTCAAAGTAAAACGGTTTGTAAATAAAGTCTGCCAAAAAGGGTAATTTTGTTTCAGCAGTAAGCAAAATATGCTTATAATCTGTTCCTGCAATCAGTTGTTCTATAGGAAAATCAACTTTTTTTGCCTGCTCCAAATCAACAGGCATCCGTCCTTGATTGGCCCAAATGACCAATGCGTTCAGTAGCCATCCTATTGTAAAAATTCTCATATCTTCTTGTTCACGGTTGCCAAAGAAAAAAACAAGAATAAACCCGTAGGAGATTCCGACCAGGATACCCGCATACTGCCCTACAAACGCTGAACTGATTTGGAAGACGATACTAGCAATCAACGCCCACAAACTTTTGAAATGGGGCATTTCTTTGATTCTTCCCCCTCTTAGGAATGCAACCAGAAACGATACGACAACCACGTCCAGCATTTTTTGTACCTCCTTCTTGAGAAAAACCACCACTTACGAAAAGCGGTGGTTTTTACGGACAAGCTTCAGTTTTTAAGGGAATGCAGTCCAGCTTGCAGAAGTAGCTGCTACGATACCTGCTACTACAAATACAGCATAAAGCACCTTTTTCATCGTTACCCCTCCCTCACTTCTTGATTGAAAACGGTTTCTGAAAAGTGTATGTCCGAAATCCCAGCTGTAACTACATCTTACAAATTTTCTTTTCTTAGGATAATAGTGCAATAGCACTATCTTTATTTGAACTGAAAACGGCCCCTTTTCACAGAAAAGGAGCCGCTATTTTTCAACTATATCACCGCAGCCAAAATCGCTTTCTGCGCATGCATTCTGTTTTCAGCCTGATCAAAAATAACAGAGTTCGGCCCGTCAATCACACCTGCCGTCACTTCCTCGCCGCGATGGGCAGGCAAGCAGTGCATGAACAAGTAATTCGGGTCTGCCAGCTTGGCAATTTGCTCATTGATTTGGTAGTCGGCAAAAGCTTTCAAACGAATTTCGTTCTCCGCTTCAAAGCCCATGCTGGTCCATACATCGGTATAGAGCACATCAGCCCCTGCTGCTGCTTCAGCCGGATCGGTTGTCAGGATAACGTTTGCGCCGCTTTTTGCTGCCAGCTGCTTCGTTTTTTCCGCTACCTCATCTTCCAGCTCATAGCCTTTTGGCGTCGCGACACGCACTTCCACCCCAAGCGTCGCAGCTGCGAGCACCAGTGAGGCGGCCACGTTGTTGCCGTCGCCCAGGTATGCCAGCTTGATGCCTTGCAGCTTGCCCTTGTGCTCCAGAATGGTCAGCAGGTCAGCCAGCGCTTGGCATGGGTGGAAACGGTCAGTCAAGCCGTTGATGATTGGAATCGTTGCATGCTCTGCCAGCAGCTCCACGTCAGCATGGGAATAGGTACGAATCATGATGGCATCCAGGTAGCGAGAAAGCACCTTCGCCGTATCGCTGATCGGTTCGCCGCGTCCGATTTGCAGCTCCTTGCCGCTCATGAACATGCCCAGTCCGCCGAGCTGGTACATCCCTACCTCGAAGGAAACACGGGTACGCGTGGAGGCCTTGTCAAAAATCATCCCCAGCGTCTTTCCTTTCAGCGGTTGGTACAGGTGGCCGTTTTTATGCATTTGCTTCAGCTGGATCGCCGATTGCAGCAGATAGGAAAGCTCTTCTCCGCTAAATTCATCGATACGCAATACGTCTCTTCCTTTAAGGCTTTGTGATTGCGATTTTTGATAATGTTCCAATGTCTTCACATTCATCATGATGAGTACCCTCCTTTGTCGTTAGAGCCTTGACATATAATTCAAACGTTTCAACAGCGGTGAACATCGGAATGCCCTTTTGTACGGCCAGACCGCGAAGAGCAAAGCCGGTGCGTCCATGCTGGTTTCCTTTGGTAGCGGTAATGAATGCGAGCGTCACGTTGCCCGCTTGAATCAATTGGGCAAAATCCTGCGGACCTGTGATGATCGCGGACGGCTGAATGCCAGCTTGCTCAAGCATGCGCGCCGTTCCTTCTGTGGCCGCGAACTGAACCCCTTGTTTTTGCAGCTCGGCAAAGGTTGCCGTAAACTTCGCCTTGTCGGCATCTGCCAACGACACGAACAGCGTGTCACCTTTCCTCAGCAGCGGATACGACGAGTCTTTAAAGCGGAACGCTTTCGCCGCAGCTTCTTCAAAGGTGCGCCCCAGACCAAGAATT
>JBLNEJ010000393.1:0-3359 GCA_050262535.1 Clostridia bacterium | reverse complement strand
GGGGACGTGGATTCGGAGGCATTCTGATTTTTTTACTCCTTGCCGGAGAGTATTACTCTACATTTACCTTGCTCGGTGCAAGTGGATGGGCCTACTCAAAAGGAGCTCCGTCGCTTTATGTTATCGCCTATGTCGGGTTGGCTTGTTTTACTTCATACTGGTTGATGCCACCCATTTGGCGATATGCAAAAAAACACAATTTGGTTTCCCAGTCTGAATTTTTTGCTTCGAAATACAAAAGCTCGACGCTGGGTGTGCTCGTTACACTCGTTGGTGTTCTATCCCTGGTTCCATACATCGTTCTACAGTTTAAAGGCTTGGGAATTATCGTTTCGGTTACATCCTATGGAGAAATTTCCCCCACAGTGGCGATCTGTATCGGGATGATTGTGATGTTTGTGTATGTGATGATTTCCGGTATTCATGGATCGGCCATGAACGCAGCGATCAAAGACATTCTTTCTTTAGTTGTCATTGTGTTTATGGGACTCTATCTTCCCTTTCACTACTACGGTGGAATGCAGGAGATGTTCGAAGCGATTGAACAAGCCAAGCCGAACTTCCTCGCTCTGCCGAGTGAAGGTATGAGTATCTCATGGTTTATCTCTACCGTATTGCTCACAACAGTTGGTTTTTACATGTGGCCTCATGGAATGTCAGCGGCCTTTTCCGCCAAGAACGAAAAGGTTTTCCGTTCGAACGCTATTGTCATGCCGCTTTATGGCTTAATTCTATTGTTTGCATTCTTTGTTGGATTTGCCTCGATTCTACAAGTGCCAGGACTTGTAGGAGCAGAAAGTGACCTTGCCTTGTTAAAATTGACGATGCAGACATTTGACCCTTGGTTTGTTGGGTTGTTGGGAGCAGCAGGATTGCTATGTGCGTTGGTTCCGGGTTCGTTGATGCTGATGGCTTCGGCGACCATGCTGGCGAAAAATATATATGGAGCCATATATCCGCAAGCATCTGGACAAAAAATCGCTCGAGTTGCAAAGATATTTGTTGCGGTCATTTCCGTCATCGCTTTGATATTGGCACTGGATAAAGGGAATTCGCTTGGGGCACTTTTCCTGATCTCGTACAGCCTGGTGACACAGTTATTCCCGGCATTTATTTGCAGCCTGTTTACTAACAACTTTATTACGAAGCAGGGGGCGTTTGCCGGTATCGTTTGCGGGGTCGCTACGGTGATGTACGTGACCATTACCAAAACGTCGATGGGGGCGCTTTTCCCTTCAGCACCCCAAGCCATTCAGGATTTAAATATCGGCTTAATCGCAATGATCTTTAACTTTTCCGCTATGATTTTGGTTAGTTTGGTTACCCGCAGGAGTAAGGCAATCCTGTCTGAAAAAAAAGCAGCGTAAAGGAAGAAGCCGTTGGTTCTTGACTGAGGACCATCGGCTTTCCTGTTTCTACCGAGTGAATGCAGTGAATTTTTATCAGGGTTCAGCAACCATATGGGCACCATAGGGCTTCCCCCACATAAGATATCAAAAACCATCTCGGGTTGAGGAGGGGAACCATGGAAAACGAGCACGGGATGCAAACCGAACAGCTCGATCCTTTGACGCTGTACCGTCTCGCTGATGAGCAGATTAAAGCCGGAAACGCTGTCGCTGCCATCACATCAATCGAGGCAGCAATGAGGCAGAGAGCAGCCTATCCATCCCAGGCAGCATGGCGGGCATTGATTCAGCAAATCCGTTTTCAGCTGCTGCAGCGCTCCGTCGGACCTTTTCGGGCATCGCTCAAAACGACGGAAGGGACCAAATGGGGCTACATCAACGACAAAGGGCAATTCATCATTTCACCGCGCTATGATTATGCGGATGACTTTCAGGAAAACGGACTGGCGATGGTCATCCAGCGGGAACGCAGCGGGCTGATCAATCGCCAGGGACAATATGTGGTTGCGCCCAAATACGATTCCATTTCCCGCTTTTCCGAAGGGCGTGCATCGGTTACCGATGACAAGGGTACTTGGGTGATGGATGAGCAGGGGAAGATTTTGACTGCGGAGCCGTATGATTTCATCGCGATGTATCAGAATGGAAGAGCGACGTTTTCGGTCACGAAGGAGGGGATGGGGCGATACGGCTATTTGGATCGGGACGGCAAGGTGGTGATTCCGGCGCGATACGAGAACGGCACGGATTTTCACAACGACAAGGCGGTTGTAAAGGTGAAAGAAGGCGAGTACGCCCTGATCGGGAAAAATGGCGAACGCCTGCAAACATATCGCTATCCGTTTGTCGGTCCTCTTGGCGATGGACTGCTCGCCTTTCAACAGCAGGAGAACGGCCCTTATGGCTATATCGATGAAAAAGGAAGCGTCGTAATCAAGCCGACATTTAGTGAAGCACAGCCGTTTCAGGCCGGCAGGGCGGTAGTGAATGCGGCAAAAGAGATTACTGATCCCAATCAATACGGCCTGATTGACAAGCAAGGAGCGTACCGCATCCGACCGGAGTACAACCTGATCCTGATGCTGGGTGAAGGCCGGGTCTCTGTTGGAAAAGCAAAGGATGCACAAAAACCGTATATGGGCTCGCTCTTTGCCATCGCTGACACGGATGGTCGGTTTTTGACCGATTTTCGCTACAATGATGTACAGGACTACCACGACGGTCTCGCTTCCGCCAACGATGACCAGCAAACCTTTTTCATCGACAGGCAGGGGCAAATCGTAAGGAACCTGCCGGTTTTGCCTGGTATCGGCAGCGTCTCGCTGGAGGGCAACGTCGTGCGAGCGGATATTGAACTGCGAACCGCTTATTATGACCGGAACGGAAAGCTGATCTGGCAGCAAAATACGGTCATTCCGCTCACCAACCAGTATCGTGTGCGGGAAGAAAAGTATCGTCCCAACAAAGACTACATCGTCTACTATCCGCAGGTTGAAGGGATGGTCGACCAGGAGGCGCAGAACCGCATCAACCAGCGGCTCAAATCGATGTCCCAGGTGAAGCCGGTTCCAGGGAATGTGCAGCTTGACTACAGCTATACAGGAGATTTTTCCGTGGAGTTCTTTAAAAAGAATCTGGTTGTCCTCCAATTGCTGGGCTATAACTTCCCAGCAGGCGCGGCGCACGGAATGCCGTCACAAGTGTATGCCCATGTCGACCTTGCACGCGGAAACATGTACGAGCTGAAGGATTTGTTCAAGCCGAACAGCAATTACGTGAACGTGCTCAGCGAGATCGTCGGCACGATGATCAAAACCGATCCGAAGTATTCCTACGTCTTTCCGGGGAGCTATACAGGCATCAAGCCGAATCAGCCGTTTTACGTCAACGAAAATGCGCTGTATCTATACTTTGAGCCCTATGAAATTGGCCCCTATGTCGCAGGCTTTC
>JBLNEJ010000392.1:0-6701 GCA_050262535.1 Clostridia bacterium | reverse complement strand
GCCGTCGGCTATGCCGCACCTCATTTCACGCTGACAGGACTTGACCAGAAACCGTATAAAGTCGAAGGAAAACGGGATAAACCGGTCGTCATCAATTTCTGGGCATCCTGGTGCGGTCCTTGCCAGGAGGAGGCTCCTGATTTGCGGGACGTATATTTGCAGTACAAGGACCAAATCGATTTTTATGCGATTAACTCGACGAGCAATGATCAGCTCGACAAGGCGAAGAAGTTCGTGGAGGAATTTCAGCTGCCGTTTCCGGTCCCAATGGACGAAAAAGGGGAAGTGACGAAGGCGTATCAGGTGATTGCGTTTCCCACCACCTTTTTCATTGATAAAAACGGGATGATTGTCAATCAGGTTGTCGGCATGCTTGATCGGGCCGAATTGGAAAAACAGGTGAAAAAACTGATACGATAGGTTGCCCAAATGCCGTTTCTCTTTGTGAGGAGCGGTATTTTTTCATGCATCAATATGTTAGAATATTCTTATAAAGGAGGTGTTTGGCATGAGACAAGAGCTTTCATTTATGGAAAAGTATAAGCGCGATCACCAGCATCCGGTCAACAAGCTGACACACGCCATTGGCATCCCGATGATCGTCATCTCGCTGCCGCTCTTCTTCTGGGATTGGAAATGGGCACTTGGGCTGTTTATTTTGGGCTGGATCTTCCAATTTATCGGCCACTTCTTTGAAGGCAATCCTCCATCCTTTTTCAAAAATCCGATCTTTTTGCTCGTAGGACCGTTATGGATCGTAAAGCGCTTGATCGGATTTCTTACAGGAAAACCATTGAAATAGCCGGGAACATAATCCCTTGACGCGCCACATAAGGTAATAGTGTCGCTGGATCACTGGGGGGGTTGGTGCATGCAAGGGATCGAGATGAGGGACAAACTTGTGAAAAAAAAGCGTTCGGTTACATGTACGAGCATGTATTTGCATTTGCATGCCTCTTTTCACGAAAACAGTTCGTTTCTGACACACCGCCTGCTACACGCCAAACGCGGCTTGTGTACCGTTCGTCGAGAGTCCCGATTCGAGCATTGGGAAAAAGAATAGACCATCACCTAGAGAGGACGACACCGCTTACGCATACGATGATAGCGCGAGAATCATCAGCGTGAGGGGGCGAATTGTCCATTGGCAAAACCAGCGAAAAAAGTCAAAAAGAAAGACCCGGCAGCAGTGGAGCGCAGCCGCAACAATATGAAACTAGTCACCTCACAGACGTGTGCGGTCTGCAAGCAGCAATGCCAGCGCGGCCTGAAATATTTGGAGAAAATGTCGGAGCCCGGTGCGATCGGGTACGGTGTGCCCTGCATATTGACAAGAGGAAAAGGATAACCTCTGCCCCGTTCATTCGGTCAATCACGATGGACGGGGTTTGCCTTTGCACTCCGGCACTGGAAAAACAGGCTGTTTTCCCGTACTATGGGGATAGTTGCGTACATAACCATACAAGCCTGCAAGGAGGGATTCATCTGAGACCGTTGCAAATTTCTGCAGAAACAGCCCTGAAGCTGGCGAAAAAGTTGAACGTTCCGCTTGAGCAATTGATGCATATGCCTCAGCATATTTTGATGAAAAAGATGATGGAGCTCGCTCAACAGGAACAGACCGACTTGGAGGATACAAAAGGAGGAGAAAAGCATGAGTAAAAACCTTGCACATAAGCTGGGGAAGGGAATCAAGCCCGCAGCTTTCATTGAATCGATGGACAAGCATAAAGAAGCATTTTTGAGCTGGCAAGAGCAATTCGTGTGGGAGAACGAGGAGGACCAAAAATTTTTCCAATCCCTGCAATTCCGGGACGATCTGCGTTGTTTGATTCTTGCTGCCGAATGGTGCGGGGACGTCGTGCGTAACGTGCCGGTCGTTTTCCGTGCGCTGGAGGAAACAGGAATGCCGGTTGAAGTTTTGGTTATGGAAGATCATCTGGAGACGATGGACCAATTTTTGACGATGGGTGGGCGCGCCATCCCGATTGTCATTTTTGTGGATACAGGCGGATTTGTTTTGGGAACATGGGGACCGAGACCACAGCATGTGCAAGCGGTTATGAAGGCGTTCAAAGCAGCTAATCCGGATCGTGAAGCTGCGGATTACGAGGATAAGCTCAAGGAAGCCCGCTCCGAAATGCTGAAGCAATACGGTGAAGGCACAGGTTATCAGACGATCATTGTGAAAGAATTGAGAGCGCTCCTCTCTGATTTATAGTTTTTTCATCACAGACTATTGGCCTTGGTGTGTCGGCTGCGGCGGACACACCTGGGTTCGTTGAAGGGGATTTCGAACAGCGTGCACTACTACGGGAATGAAACAATCATGTCGTTGGAGCAGGTTCTTCGCTTAAAACCGAATGAGATTCGCATTCTGGAATGGGTCAGAAGCTATGAGTTTCTGGAAAACGCCTACGGCTTGGATGAACCAGTTCCGTTCTTTCTCGAAATCAAATGCGAGGAACGTGGGGTATACATTCGCAAAAGTCGAATTGTCGATTTTCCGGCGTTCATCTGCGAGGCGGAGCAGGTGTTTCCAGATGTCGAGTCTGCATTGCCGATCTTTATTGAGTGGGCGGAGCAAGTGCTGGAGGAGAAGCAGGCCGATGGGGAAATAGAGTGAAAGTTTGTATTGACTGAAAAGAATCTCGTGTGATATATTACAAAGGCATCTGAAAAGATGCTTGTCCAACACGAATGCCGGTGTAGCTCAATTGGTAGAGCACCTGACTTGTAATCAGGGGGTTGTGGGTTCAAGTCCTATCGCCGGCACCACTTTCAGCTTGGGGAGATAGCGAAGTGGCTAAACGCGGCAGACTGTAAATCTGCTCCCTATGGGTTCGGCGGTTCGAATCCGTCTCTCCCCACCATGACAATTTCAAATGCCGGTGTGGCGGAATGGCAGACGCGCGCGACTCAAAATCGTGAGGGAAACCGTGGGGGTTCAAGTCCCTTCACCGGCACCATTATCTAGGAGAATGTTCTTTAGGATTAATAACCTAAAGAATTTTTTTGTTTTTTAAAGCTGTAAAACATTCACTCATTGCCTGGGCTGAAGTGATTTTCGTACCTATGCCCCAGCCACTCCGGTATTTCTTTCATGCTAACTCCATTGGCCAGAAGTAGACTGGCGCAGCTATGTCTCAAATCTACGATCCTTCTCCACGGTAACATATTTCCCATCGACAGATACTTCAATTATCATATGTTGAATGGTTATGGTTTTATACTTGAAGTCAATCGCATCCCACTTTAACCCAACTACTTCACATCGACGCAAGCCATAAAATGCAGCGAGCAATACCGCTAATTCAATGGGATCGCCTTTGACCGCATCGAATAACCTGTTCATCTCATCTTTGCCATAAAAACTGCCGACATGGTTGGTGTAAATACGATGAGTTGGAAGTGATCGGCTGAGGGTGGGAAGGCATAGATGGCAGTCTCGTTAAAGCGCCGCTCGCCCTTAAAGCCGTTGGGAATAACCCGACGGATCGTAGAAGAAAGAGGCCAAGTAGTGTGTGCTTTTCGATCAGCATGGGTTGCCACATCATAGTTTGAAACTAAGGGATCGATCAATTCAAAATGCCTTAAGAGATTCTCCGGATTTCTGGGTAAGTCCTACAAAAAAATAGTTGCAATAACATCATATTAGGATTATTATTAGTTGCAATAACACCCTATTGGTTGGAGGGATAATGTGAGCGAACATTGGAGGCAACATGACAAGGGTGCGGAGGAATCGCATGGTCAATACATCTCAGCCATCTACCGACACATGCAGATATTGATCTCAGCCGAGTTGGCGCCTTTTCGAATCGGAAGCGGACAGTATATTTTTCTTATGGCGGTTGCGTTTCAGCAACCAATCACTCAGAAGGCGCTAAGCGAGAAGCTGCTCATTGATAAAACGACTACCGCCAAGGCTATTGCCAAGCTGGAAGCAGAAGGTTACGTGCGGAGAAAAGCCGATCCCACCGACAACCGATATCATCTGCTCTATTTGACGGACTCAGGACGTGAGGTTGTACCTAAGGTGCAAGAAGCACTAGCCCGCGTTAAGAACAAAACCAGAAAAGGTATTAGCGATGAGGAGTATGACTTGCTAGTAAACCTACTGAAAATCGTGCTTCGCAATCTGACCGAGCAGGAGGAGACGTAAGATGAGCGGGTACGGGGGAGCAGACTTGACGAAAGAGCTATTAACTTGGGCAGGCGTTACAAAGCATCCTCATCGGTTCGGCGGGGTGGAATTTCAACTGAACGACACAGAGATCGGGCATCTTCACGATAACCGCTTGTTCGACCTGCTTTTGCCAAAAGCCGAACGCGATCGGTTTATTGAAGAAGGGAAGGCAATGCCGCATCATATGTATTCTGATTCAGGCTGGGTATCCGTTTATTTGAATACCGAGCAAGATGTCGCTTATGCCATTGAAATCGCGCGTTCTAAATATAATCAGATAAAAATGAAGGGTGTGAAGAAAAATGATTAACGAGGCATTCCCCTACGAGAAAAAGCGCAAGCAAGTATTCGGGTTGGAGATGGCGTATGTGGAGGAAGGAAATGGTGATCCGATCGTCTTTCTACACGGCAATCCAGCATCCTCCTATCTCTGGCGCAATATTATTCCATATGCCCGGAAGTTTGGCCGCTGCATTGTGCCTGATCTCATTGGAATGGGCGATTCTGCAAAGCTTCCGGACAGCGGGCCTAACGCATATACCTTTGCAGAGCATCGCCGCTATCTTGACGAGTTACTCGGTCAGCTTGGCGTGGTCGACCGGGTGACTTTCGTGGTGCACGACTGGGGATCGGCGCTTGGTTTCGACTGGAGTAGGCGCCATCCTGACGCAGTCAAAGGCATCGCTTACATGGAGGCGATTATTAAGTCGCGCAGTTGGAGTGAAATTCCGGAAAATGGACGTAAAATCTTCAAGACACTCAGGACGCCGGAAGGGGAACGAATGGTACTAGAGCAAAATTCGTTTATCGAGTTCAACCTGCCGATGGGCATATTGCGCAAGCTGACGGATGAAGAGATGGCTCAGTATCGCAGGCCGTTCCTGCAGCCGGGAGAAAGCCGACGTCCTACGCTCAGCTGGGCACGCCAACTTCCGTTCGACGGAGATCCGGCTGATGTAACGGAGATTGTCACCGAATATGGAGAATGGCTGGCGCAAAGTGCTGTTCCCAAACTATTCATTCAATGCGCCCCCGGCTTATTGCCGCAATCCCACATCGATTTTTGTCGAACATGGCCATCGCAGACCGAAGTGACTGTGCCAGGCCGCCACTATCCCCAAGAAGACGCACCCGATGAAGTTGGCGAAGCGCTTGCCGAATGGCTAAAAGCTATGGATCAACCTCACGTTTAAAGGTTTATAGGGTGGACAAACGCGGCCCCTCTAAGCTATCTCATTAGAAGTTTTATTATCACCACCAAAAAACATCGAAAATCAGTCCCATTACACTTATCGCTTTCTGATTTATACAGTGAAGCAAACTCCCACATTATTGGTATAGGTTTGCACGATAATTGAAAATGTAACGGCCTTAGTTCCATGGAATTCAGGACCAAGGCCGTTTAACAGATTTTTATTTTTTTGTACTGTCTACTTGAAGGGGGCAGTTCAGAGGAGAGTCCGGCTGTTTTTTTGTTTTTCCCACCCTTCACCCGAACAGGAACAGATGGATTTCCGCTTTTCTACTTTTTGAAAATTCTGTATAGTGAAAGTAGAAATGAAGGGAGGCAGATTATGTACGACGTGATCATCAAAAATGGTTTGCTGTGTGACGGGACGGGAAATCCTTGGACACGGCTCGATGTTGCCGTGCAACAGGGAAAGATCGCTAGGATCGGGAAGCTTGGGAATGAAGCGGCAAGCGAAATGATTGATGCGGCGGGAAAAATCGTTTCACCCGGATTTATTGACCCACATGTTCACTCGGACCTATGGTGCCTCAAACCGGAAGTGCATCATATAAAGCTTTTGCAGGGGGTTACAACGGAGCTGTTTGGACAGGACGGTATTTCGGTCGCCCCTGTCAATGACGCGACCCGACCGCTCTGGCAAAAGCAGCTGAAAAGTTTGAATGGCGATATCGGCGAATGGCCGTGGTCGACCGTTGATGACTATTTGTCCTATTTGGAGCAGGCCAAGCTGGCAGGGAATGCCGCTTATCTCGTACCGCACGGCAACATTCGCACGATGGCAATGGGATTCGAAGGCCGGGAAGCGACTGTCAAGGAGATCGAGGCCATGCGGGAGCTGGTTGAAGAAGGGATGCGGCAAGGGGCAGTTGGTGTTTCATCCGGTATCCAGTACCCACCCTGTGTGTTTGCGAGCAAGGCGGAGCTGGTCGCCATTTGCCAGGCATCTGCCAAATATGACGGTTCGTTTGTTGTACATATACGCAATGAAAGCAATCTGTCACTGGAAGCACTTGAGGAGGTAATTGATGCCGCACGTCTTTCCGGAGTGCGTCTGCACGTCTCCCACTTCAAGGTGTGCGGAAGCATCAACCGGGACAAATGGCAGCGTGCATTGCAGCTCTTGGACGAAGGCCGTGCCGAGGGAATCGAGATCACGTTCGACCAGTATCCGTATACCGCTGCATCCACGGTATTTTCAGCGATTTTGCCACCCTGGATGCATGATGGCGGGACAGAGGAAATGCTTGAGCGATTGAAGGA
>JBLNEJ010000391.1:0-3622 GCA_050262535.1 Clostridia bacterium | reverse complement strand
GTGATGCGATGTTTTCTGCAAGGGTAGTCCGCCAAAAAATGGGCAGAGACGAATGGCTGCAAAAAATCTTGATCGCCGCCATGGTGATTACGTTGTTTGTCAGTGTCATGCTGCCGCTCGGTGATCTGTTTAGCAAAGTATTTATCGATGAGACTGGTCATTTTATCGGGCTGAGCAATCTGGTGCATTATTTTTCGACACCGGCGCTGACCGTCTCGTTTACGAATACGCTGTACATCTCGATGGTTACCACCGTGATTTCGGTAACGTTTGCTTTCTTGTATGCGTTTGCATTGACCCGGACCGCCATCAGGGGAAAGGGGTTCTTCCGATACGTGGCGCTGCTGCCGCTGTTTGCGCCGACGATGATGCACGGGATTGCGCTGACCTACCTGTTTGGCAACCAGGGGCTTGTGACCAACGGATTTTTCGGGCTGTTCGAAGGAATCAAAATCGAACTATATGGTCCGGTCGGCATCATCATTTCTGAAGTGATCTATACGTTCCCGCAGGCGTATCTCATTCTTGCCGCATCGCTCATGTTTGCAGACTACAACCTGTATGAAGCGGCGGAAACGCTAGGAGCCAGCAAAACGCGAAAGTTTTTGACCGTCACCTTGCCGAATGTGAAATATGGGCTGGTTAGCGCGATATTTGTCTGCTTCACGATGAGCTTCACGGATTTTGGCGCACCGAAAGTTGTGGGTGGTCAATATAACGTGCTTGCTACCGATGTGTATAAGCACGTAATCGGTCAGCAAAACATGACGATGGGAGCGACGGTTGGTCTGATACTGATTCTCCCGGCGATTCTTGCGTTCATTGTGGACCGAATTGTCGAGAGAAAGCAGAATTCCTCCATTACAGCGAAATCAAAGCCGTACAAAATCAGTCCACACAAAATGCGGGATAGGCTCTATTTCGCCTACTGCTCGCTTGTATCAGCGGCTATTTTTGCGCTGTTGATTACCGTCGTGTTTGCTTCCATGGTGAAGGTATGGCCTTATGATCTGTCGCTTTCACTAAACCATTTTGATTTCTCGATGGTGGCGGGGGAAGGGATGGAGCCGTATTGGAACAGCTTGACCGTCGCCTTTTATTCCGCGGTGATCGGAACGGTTATTACGTTCATGTATGCCTACCTGATCGAAAAATCGCGGTTCATGAAGGGGATCCGGCTGATCGGCTATTTCCTGTCGATTTTGCCATTAGCCTTGCCGGGATTGGTAATCGGACTTGCCTATATTTTCTTCTTTAACAACCCGGCTAACCCGTTGAACTGGATGTACGGAACGATTGCCATTCTGATTTTGGCCAATTTGGTGCACTTTTACTCCGTGCCGTTCATCACGGCCACCTCAGCGCTGAAAAAGCTGGATCGCGAGTTCGAATTGGCATCGGAATCGATGGGGGTACCTTTTTACAAAACATTTTTACGGGTTACGGTCCCCATGTCGTTGCCTGCGATATTGGAGATTGCAGTCTACTACTTCATCAACGCGATGGTCACCATCTCCGCGGTTGTGTTCCTGTATTCGGCTGACTTCAAGCTGGCATCGGTGGCGATCGTCAACATGGATGATGCCGGGGATGTCGCGCCAGCTGCGGCCATGTCGGTATTGATCGTTTTGACGAATATCGTCATCCGCATCGTCTATGAACTGGTTACACGCCGTTTGCGCAAGCGGACGGAAGCATGGCAAACGAGATAGAGTAGGGGAGGAAACAACGAGCGATGATTCAAGCGGTTATTATGGACTGGGCAGGAACGACGGTTGACTATGGATGCTTCGCTCCGCTTGATGTGTTCATTGAAGTCTTTCGCAAGCGGGGAATTGAGGTAAAGCACGAGGAAGCGCGCGCTCCGATGGGATTGTTGAAATGGGACCATATCGACACAATGCTGAAAATGGAACGCATTGCCGGCCTGTGGAAAGAGAAATATGGGCGAGTGCCGACCAGCAAGGATGTCGATACGCTCTATGCCGATTTTGAGCCAATGCTTTTCTCGATCTTGAAAAATTATTGCACACCAATTCCGGGTGTACTCGATCTGGTCGAGCGATTGCGCCGCGATGGGATCAAAATCGGTTCCACTACTGGCTATACAAAGGAAATGATGGCCGTTGTCGCAGCGGAGGCAAAGAAGCGGGGCTATGCTCCCGATTCGTTGGTCACGCCAAACGACATGCCGGCCGGCCGTCCGCTCCCGTGGATGTGCTACCAGAATGCGATCAATCTGGGTGTATACCCGATGAAGCATGTCGTAAAAGTTGGCGATACGCTCAGCGACATCCGCGAAGGGGTGAGTGCAGGCGCATGGTCCGTCGGCGTGGTGAAGGGGGGCAGTGAACTGGGGATGACGGAGCAGGAGGTCAATAGCTGCGACCCAGATGTGCTGGCAGATCGCATGGAAGAGGTTGCGAATAAATTCAAGGCAGCGGGTGCGGACTACGTCATTGAATCAATTGGGGATTTGGACCAAATTTTGCCGAAAATCAATTTAAGACTGGCTCAGGGGGAGAGATGACGATGGCTTTTAATTGGAATGAACTACCGGATAATCCATACTTGTTATTAACGCCAGGACCGCTTTCGACAACAAAAGGGGTAAAAGCGGCCATGCTCCGCGACTGGTGCACGTGGGACAATGACTACAATGAGCTCGTCCAATCGATTCGTAAGAGACTGGTCGAATTGGCGGCAAAACAATCCAACGGGTATACAGCGGTTTTGATGCAAGGAAGCGGAAGCTTTGCGGTTGAGTCCGTCATCGGTACGGTCGTACCGCGAAACGGAAAGCTCGCCATTTTGACGAACGGAGCGTACGGAAACCGTATCGTGCAGATGGCCAAGGTTTTGGACGTGGATGCCGCAGTCATTGATTTCGGTGAGGTTTCACCCGCTGAACCGGAGCAGCTGGAGCAGCTTCTGAAGCACGACACAGCCATTACACACGTCGTTGTCGTACATTGTGAAACAACAACCGGTATGCTCAACCCAATTGACAAGGTCGGAGCGATAGCCAAGCAATATGGCAAAACGTTTATTGTGGACGCGATGAGCAGCTTTGGCGGTGTGGAGATGGATTTGGCAGAGCTGCAAATCGACTTTATGATCAGCAGTGCGAACAAATGCATCCAGGGGGTTCCGGGCTTCGGCTTTATCATCGCCAAAACGGAAGCACTGCAAGCATGCAAAGGGCAAGCACGTTCGCTGTCGCTCGACTTGTATGACCAATGGGACACGATGGAGAAGCAAAATGGCAAATGGCGCTATACATCACCCACACACGTTGTCCGTGCATTTGACCAGGCGCTGCAGGAGCTTGCCGCCGAAGGTGGCATCAGTGCAAGGGCAAATCGTTATCGTACGAATCAGAGGATGCTTGTCGATGGAATGGAGCGAATCGGATTTCGCACCTTGCTGACTCGCGAAAACCAGTCGCCAATCATTACATCGTTCTATTTTCCTGAAAGCGCGGCCTTTACGTTCGCGGCCTTATACGAACGGTTGAAGCAGGAGGGATTTGTCATTTATCCTGGCAAAATCTCGCAAGCAGATACATTCCGGATCGGCAATATCGGCCATGTGTTCCCGGAAGATATGGAGCGTTTGGTGC
>JBLNEJ010000390.1:0-3982 GCA_050262535.1 Clostridia bacterium | reverse complement strand
AACGACCCACACAACGATAAAGACGATTTCAAAATTGGCAAAAAAAGCACCCGGAAACTCGATATCCTTGATCACTTCAATCGTCGGCCATACGAGCGTCATGACTTCCTCAGGCGAAAGGATCCCGATCACCAAAACAAATGTAATGACATAAATGACGATCGGAATGAATACACCAACAAGCCCCGCACGCGGCAACTTGCTGATGTCCTGGACGGACGCACCGAGAATCAGAATTGCCTCGAATCCTAAATAAAGGATCGATGTAACAGGAATCCCTTTTACTATCGGCCAAACACCTTCACTGGCAACTGGCAAAAAATTGCTTCCATGAAATTTGTTAATGCCTAGCAGCAAAATCGTCAAAAGCACAATGGTCGTTAAAGGAAACACCAGATGAGCCAGTCGGACCAGCGGATTTTGGCCTTTGATGACGATGTACAAGGCAACGAGCATAAACGAAAGAATGGTGACCTCAATCGGCGTCCTTTCCAAGAGCAAAAACCGTATCACTTCGGCATTCATTCGTGCTTCGTAGGCTGCCAGCATAAGCCAGTAGCATGAGAAAAAAAAAGAAATCAGCATCCCGAGCGCTTTCCCTACGATTCGCTGATTGTATTCAAAAAAAGTTTGACCGGGATATCGCTGCATCAGCTTGGTACAAAGATACACGATCATCATAGCGATTGCGCCTGACAACAGCAAGGTAATCCATACATCAGCGGTGCCGACAACCTTCACGGCCGTTCGCGGCATCGTGACGACCCCGACAGCGATGATTACGGAAGAAATCGAGATGGACAGTTGTCTCGATGAAATTTTGTCATCATGTTTGAGTTGCATCACGATTTCTTCTCCCCATTGCGCGACATACGCTTCTTGTTGAGTGGTTTCAGCAGAAGCGGCCTGGTTTTCATCATGAAATAGGGAACCTTTACGATGCTATCCTTCAAGTCGCCCAGTTTCAGCATGACAAAAATTCCCATATAGTTGACGCCAAAGCTTTTCAGGCTGACCATATGCCCACATATCAGCAGAAATGCCAAAACGACCCCATAAAGTCCCAAAAGAGCGGCTGCAAACATCAATCCGAACCTCAACAGCCGAAGAGCGATTGCGCCGCTGTATTGGGGAATGGCAAACGAGGAGATCGCCGTCACGGCAACGACGATGACCATAATCGGACTGACAATTCCGGCCTGAACCGCTGACTGCCCAATTACGAGGCCGCCCACGATGCCAACTGCCTGACCGATGGGCTTTGGGAGTCGAATCCCCGCTTCCCGCAAAATTTCGATGGTAACCTCCATAATCAGCGCTTCGATTAACGTGGGAAACGGCACGCCTTCGCGGCTGGCTGTCATGGATATGGCCAGCTTCGTTGGAATCAAGCCTTGATGGTAAGAAACGAGGGCTATGTAGAGAGCAGGCAAAAAAAGCGCCAAAAAGATAATCCCGTAGCGCATGATGCGGATCAGGGTCGCAGCATACCATCGCTCCGTATAGTCATCAACCGACTGAAGCAGCATATTGAAGGTTACGGGAACAAGCAGTGAAAACGGCGTTCCATCAAGCAGGATCGCTACCCTGCCTTCCAGCATGGCGGAGATCACCTTGTCTGGCCGCTCTGTATTTTGAACCTGCGGAAACGGTGACCAATGATCATCCTCAATCAGTTGCTCAATAAACCCCGATTCCAGTGCATCATCGATATCGATTCGTTCGATCCGCTGCTTTACTTCCTCAATCAAGCTCGGATTGGCGATATTGCGCAGGTAAACGACAACCAGATTCCTTCTCGTTTGCCTCCCGATCTTGTAATTGACAATGGTCAGGGCCGGATTCTTGACCTGTTTGCGCAAGAGCGTCAAGTTCGTCTCCAGATTCTCGACAAACCCTTCTCGTGACCCTCTGACAACGGACTCGGTAATCGGCTCTGTAATATTTCTCGACTCCGCTGCGTTGATGGCCAGCAAAATGCAGACGTTGTTTCCTTCCACAAAGAGAAGCGCATTCCCCGATAAAATACCATCGACACATTCATCATGCGTGGAAGCCACACGGATATCTCCCAATTGCAAAACACGCATCAAAAGAAGGTCCGGAATTTCTTCCGGCTGCAGTTCGCGCGGGAACGGGTACTCCAGCAAAGGCTTGAGAACTGCGTTGTTCAACGTATCTTTATTGATTAAATATTTGATATACAAGATTGTCGCGCGAATATTCGTTTGGGCTAATACAAGATCCCTACAGATTACGTCTGGATTATGCCCGATGGTCTGCAAGATTTGCTCCACATTTTCATCCAGGTCATACGTCATAGGCATTCTCAACTCTCCTAACGCCACTTCATCCTATACCCATTTTTCCCACACTTTGGGTTTCTATGTAAAAATAGAGCAGACATCTGTCTGCTCCGTGAAAACGTTATTTCTTCTTTCTCCGATTATTGATTTCTGCTTCCGCTTTCGCATTGCCACCGTTTGCGCTGCCGCCGTTTGCACTCGAGGTTGCAGGTCCTCCGTTTCCACCTGCGCCACCATTGGTATTCGAAGAACCGCTGTTATTGCCGCCCGTCGCCGTTGCACCGTTCCCACCGGTCGCAGACGCATTGTTCGTTGCTGTGGCAGTCTGGGTGAAAAAGGCCGCAACATTCCCCTGATTGACCGCTTGGTTATCCTGACTAGCAGCTACTGATCCGCCATTGCCCCAGGCAAATGCATCGCCGCCTCTGCTGTTTTTGGACCAGAAAAGCCATTCATCCGCTTCTCCGCCTTCACCGCCCCTGCTGATCGTTACACGGTCCGAGCCGCCATTGGCATTTCCACCCTGGCCAGCCTGGGCGTTGCCACTCTTCAGAATCTCTTTTTCCCATCTCTGGCATTTCGCTTTGAATGACTTTCTGCATCTCGTTTTGCTTCTTCTTTTCGTAGAGCTTCCCATCGCTTTCACTCCTTTCTAACGATCTTCTATATTCTTATGAATCAATCAAACGGTCTGTATCGGCAGGTGAAATAGGACAGGTACATAATTGTATTGATTCTGATAAGATGCTTACTTTTTCAACGATTCTACCGCTTCCAAAAATGCTTTCTTATACTGCTTCTCCTCGTTTATGATTGACTGGAGCAGAGGTGTCAAAGATTTGGCTGCTTCCGCTAATCCTTGATCTCCCGTTTTGTTGGAGTTGCTAGCTAGTAAAGACAAAAATGAATACACGAGCAGTAATGTCGAATAATTGTCAACATATGTTACATTAATCGCATGTCCACCCAATCCCCCAAGAGCATGTGCCGTCGCATTGGCGGCAGATTGTTGGCTGAGGGGGCTGATATTTTCATTTGCGCCTGACTGATCAGTCACTTTAATGCCCCCTTCGCTTTTTATCACACACAATTTTTGCCTCTGCTTCCGCATCGCCGCCGTCGGCACTGCCGCCGTCCGCGCTGCCCGTTGCGTTTCCGCCTGTACCGCCAGCCCCGGTCATCGCATTGGCACCTTCTGCATCTCCACCAACTGCGTTCGCTCCATTGCCGCCGATCACAACCGGACTTGCACTAGCACTCGCTGTAGAAATCGTACCGCTTGCCGTAACGGTTATCGAAATACCAAGGGTGGCGGCTCCACCATTACCTGCTGCCGTTCCGCTTCCTCCCTGGTTGATTCCTCCCGAAGCTGTGCCGCTGTCTCCTCCAACGGACACCGGAATCGTAGACCCCCCGCTCGCTGTGCCGCCACCGCCCGATTGGGCATTCCCGCTATCCTCGATCTCTTTATTGATTTCAATTTCTTCTTCCCTTTTTCGGTCTTTGCTGCTCCCCATCTCGTTCACCTCCTGCTTGCTCCATTTCCATCATGAGGCTATTTTTATCTCAATTGATTACCCTTCCACTTTTTCACCATTCACAACTTTTTCTGTAGCGACAACGTGCTGGGCCTCTCCCGATTGTTCAACGATGGAATCATTCTCAGATGCAGCATT
>JBLNEJ010000389.1:0-4788 GCA_050262535.1 Clostridia bacterium | reverse complement strand
AAACATCTTTTTATAATTTGTGCTCACCTGCAGGAACTGATACAAGACAAGCGCCGGATCAAGCCCGTTCTTCCAATAGCTTTCGTAATACATTGGTCAGCATATGAGGATGATACGGCTTGACCAAATATCCCTTTATTCCGAGTTCGAGTGCCCTGCTTTTTTCTTCAAATGCACTTGAAATGAGGATCGGAATCTTGCTCATCGCAGCATCGTTCTTCATTGCAGCGATAACCTCCCACCCATCCACTTCCTGCCCCAAAATCAGATCGAGCACGACCGCGTCGGGGAGAATCGCCTTCATTTGGCTGAGCGCATCGGTGCCGTTCTCAAACCGGAAGACCTGAAAACCGTTTCCTTGCAGCTCCTCTGTCAACAGCTCGGCAAGGCTGCGGTCATCTTCAATGATCATGACATTCCCCCTCTGAGCTGTCATACCCGGCCCGACTGCTGCGGCCGCTTCTGACCGTGCCAGTGCCTGCTGTTGGTTCGCGGTTACAGGCAATTTCAGTGAAAACGAACTGCCAGCTCCCAATTGAGACCGAACCGTAATCGAGGCACCGTGGGTATGGAGAATTTCTTTCACAATTGCCAATCCAAGTCCAGTACCGCCGATTTCTCGCCGATCCGAGTTGTCCACGCGATAAAATTTGGTGAAGAGGTGCGGCATTGCTTCCTCCGGGATTCCGAGCCCTTCGTCCGTGATATCAATGATCAAATCGTTTGCTTCCACATAGCTGGTTATGTCAATCTTTCCGCCACGCGGCGAGTATTTTACCGCATTGCTAATCAGATTCATCAAGACCTGTCGAAGCTTGTCCGGATCAAAACTGACGTGCGCCCCGTTCGTATCGGACTGCAATCGGAACGTATGCAAGGTGGTGTTCACCTTTTGCAAGTCTACGCATTCCTGAATCAGTGGAACAGGATCGAGCAGAATTGCAGCATATGATTGCTTTCCTGATTCCATCCGCTGCAGGTCAAGGAAATCATTGATCAGTTCGGTCAGCCTGCTTGCTTCTTGATTGATCGTCTGCATATATTTGCGCTGTCTTTCATAAGAGAGTTCTTTGTTGAGCAAAAGCTCGGTAAAGCCTAGAATGCTCGCAAGCGGCGTACGCAGTTCATGGCTGACTGTACTAACGAACTCTGATTTCATTCGGTCCACCTGATACTCAAGCGTAATGTCACGGTGGACCAGCAAGGTCCCAAGCTTTTGGGCTCCACGGTACAACGGAACATTGTACATTTGCACATAGCGTCTCACAGGCGCAATGATTTCGTACATGACCGTGCTCCCTTTGCCTTCATTCCCCTCCACAGCCTCGCGAATGTGGTGAATCAGCTGCTCATGGTCTTGAACCTTCCCTGCCAGGAATCGGCACAATTGGTCGAGCGGAAGATACAGCTGGGCTTGTTCCTGTTCAAATCCAAGCATCTCACGCATCTGTCTGTTGACTTGAATCGTGCTCCCATCCGGATTAAGCAGCTGTACGCCCTCCTGAATCGTATCCAGCATATCCTGAGTCAATTGGCGCTGCATTTCCGTTTCTTCATACATCTCCAGCTTCTCGAGGGCAAGGGAGATTTGCTTCGCAAGACCCGCTGCTTCCTTCATCTGCTGCTTTGTGACAGCGTTGCCGATTCGGGTCAGCACAATGCAGGCGATCATCTCGTCATTCGCGGACAAAACTGGCAAAAACAGGTCATAACTAAAGCCTTGCTCCAGGTGATACCCTTTTTCCCCGCTGGTTTGCTGGCGGGCTACTTCATACGGCTGCTTTGTTTCCTTGATGCGAAGCAGGATTCCTTGATCCATCTGCTGCAAAAACTGGGCGACTCCCTCCTCTGATACCCCGAACGCGGCGTGGTCTTTCGTTGGATTGAGCAGCACGACCATTCCCTTCTCCGCGTTTGCCACATCTACCATGTTGCGGATGATGCTGTGCAACAGCTCCTGCTTGTTCAACGTGTTGGCAAGAGACAGGATCAGCCTGTTGCGTTTCTCCAGGTACCGTTCATTCTCCTCGGTTTTTGCCAGCGCCTCCTGCAATTCTTCTTGCTGCATCTGCAGTTCATCCTGCTGGGCAGTCAGCTCTTCGTTCTGGGCAAGCAGCTCTTCCTCCTTCGCTTGAATCTGCACCATCATGTATTGAAAGGAGCGGGACAAATCACCTATCTCATCGGGGCGGCTCAGACCTTCCAGTTGCACCTGTTCGCCGCGCGCGAATTGGCCCGTCCGCTTGGCCAGCTCACGGAGCGGTGTGCCGACAGCCTTCGATGTGCGCAATGTAACCAGAACCGCAACGAGCATGATTCCCAAGAAGTACACAAGAAAGAGTACTCCTTGTGCCCTGAACTTCTCGAATAACCGCTGATTCTGTTGAATGAGGTCCTGCTCGCTTTCCCGCTTCACACGATCGGCATACGCCATCAGATCGTTGACCGCCTGGTTGACGCCACCCGCTGAAAATTGCCGCAAGCCTTCGTAATCATTTTGCTTGACCAGCTTGATCGCTTGCGGAAGCATCCGCTCAAAATATCCATGAAAAAAGTCTCGCACTTGACGTAGCAGTTCTTTCTCCGAACGGTTCAGCTGGAGTTTGCCGAATTCATCCAACGTTTTGTAAAGCTCCTGCTTTTCCGTAAAGATCGCGTCATACTCTGACTGATGCTTGAATGCATAATACCCTCGTACCCGAAAAAAGAGTTGATTGGTATGGTAAGCGATGTCGGATACAAGCTCCTGCTTGTACCGCAGTTCTGCTTCGATCGTCTGGTTTTCTTGCAGCGCCGTCATATTCATCCATCTGACAACAATTGCTCCTACTAAAACGAGCGCCAAAAAAGCAAGCATCATCACAACCAATCGACGTGTGATGCTTCGTTTCAAATATTTCAACGCCTTTCCCATTACACATGTCCCCTACCCATTTGCCAAGCGTTTGCCGCTTGTAGCAAAAAATACTTCTCGCATTGTCACTATTCTTCCTGAGCCAACTGCTGTTGTCAATATGCACCAATGCTCCACCTGCCACCCTGCACAAAAAAGCTGCGGGACCAAGCAAAAAACGATGAACAAAGCAAAAAATCCGACCACTCAAATCAGTAGTCGGAGGTTACGTGTATATCAGGAAGAGGTGAGTATACGGGAGCCGTTCCTAATTTCTCTTGGCTTGGCGATAGGCTTCCACACGATTCACCGCCGCCAACTCCCATCCCACATCTTTTGTCAATATTTTTTGAACCGCCAATTCGACTCTCTCCCGTTGCAATGGCTTGATGATGTAGTCTCTTACACCGGAAGATATCGCCCGAAAGACGGTATCTCGCTGTCCTCGCGCTGAGCAAACGATGATTTCTGCATCTGTTTTGATTTCCATAATTTTCTTCGCTGTGGTCAGGCCATCCATTCCAGGCATCGAAATGTCCATCATGATCAGATCGGGTACATAGTGACGAAAGAGTGCAATCGCTTCCTCCCCGCTTTTCGCCTCAACCACGACCATTCCGATCGACTCTATGATGTTTCGCAAAAACGTTCTTGTGAACCCTGCGTCATCAACAATCATGACCGTTCTCACTGCAATTCCCCTTTTCCCGAATAACCTTTTCTTCTTCAGTCATAGTGTATCAGACATGACTGAACAAATTCTGAAACGGTTCTCGATGAGCTGTATGAGGGATGATCCATACAGCTCACAATAAGGTGAGGTGATGTTGACGATGGGTCATTTGTGCCGCTTTGCTGCTTCCTGGAATGATGCTGCTGATCTGATGAAAACGCTGAGGAAACATCGGTTCACGTTCGCAATCGGCCAATCGCCGGGAATGAAAAAGGTCGAGTTCGTATTTTCAGAGGTAACGGAGCCCCAGTATTTTTATCTGTTTCTTTTATTTGAGGAAGAATTGATGTAATAAGTAACAAAAGACATCCACTTGGTCATGCTTTCCCTTGACCAGGAGGATGTCTTTTTATCATTCCGCTCTGTAATTGGATTCCTTCAAGATGACGTCATGGGCACCGCCCTCAACCAGGCTTGTGGAGGAGATCACCGTCAACCGGGCTTTCTGCTGCAGCTCCTCAATTGTTGTCGCACCGCAGTTGCACATCGTCGATTTGATTTTGCTCAAGCTCTTGTCCAGATTTTCACGCAATCCTCAGGCATACGGAACGTAAGAGTCAACACCTTCCTCAAACGTAAGGCCCTGTTTTCCGCCGAGATCATACCGCTGCCAGTTGCGTGCACGGTTGGAGCCTTCAGCCCAATACTCTTTCACATAATTGTTGCCGATTTTCAGCTTGCGCGTCGGGCTTTCATCAAAGCGGGCAAAGTACCGGCCCATCATGACAAAATTGGCTCCCATTGCCAAGGCCATGGTGATATGGTAATCGTGGACAATGCCTCCATCTGAACAGATCGGCACATACACTCCTGTTTTTTCGTAATATTCGTCCCGGGCCGCGGCGACCTCTATCAGAGCGGTTGCCTGCCCCCTGCCGATCCCCTTCTGCTCGCGCGTAATGCAAATGGAGCCCCCGCCAATTCCTACCTTGACGAAATCGGCTCCCGATTCGGCAAGATACAAGAAACCTTCCCGGTCAACGACGTTGCCTGCGCCGATTTTGAGAGTGGATGTTTCTTTGACGTATTGAATCGTTTCCCGCTGCCATTCGCTGAACCCGTCTGAGGAATCGATTACAACAATGTCCACCCCCGCCTTCTCCAATGCAGGGACGCGCTCCTTATAATCTTTCGTGTTAATGCCGGCTCCTACAAGATAGCG